>DASWXG010000741.1:0-1823 GCA_036405615.1 Prosthecobacter sp.
CGAGCCCGCGCGTGGCGCGGCCCACGTTGAAGAAGTTCATCGCATTGGTGCCCACACACGGATGATCCGGGCGCTGGTCAGCCGCAGCATTGCCGCGCTCTGCAGAAGTGACCACGCGGCCGATCGTGCGTCCGCGCAAACCGCCGGTGCCAAATTTGAGCGCCTGGAAAAAGCGGTCGTTCAGCTCCTCCCACTGCCCGGCCTGGGCCAGTTCCTCGATGCTGGAACGATACACCGGGTTGTCGCTGGCGGACAGCAACGCCTGGATGTTTTCATGGCTGGATTTCAGGAGCTGGCCTGCATCGGCAGCGGATTGGAGAGAGGCTTCGAGAGACATGGGTGGCGCCGAGAATAGCGGGAAGCCCTCATTTGGCAATGTAGAGCGCCGGGTTTTGGCAGGAATTTTCAACCTACTGGATTGTACATCCAGCAGGGGCGCAGGGCACGATTCGGGCTGTTTGTCCTGTCCCGCTGCCCGCAGGCCACACCCGGCACCGGGTGGTATTTTCCTGAAATTCCTTTTGAGCTTTGGCCCGATGACCGTTCCTGTTTCACGACAACCATGCCTGCCGAACTTTCCATCCGTCCAGCCAGCCCGGCAGACGTGCCACTTCTGCTCAGGCTCATCCGGGAACTGGCCGACTATGAAAAACTGACTCACGAAGTGGTCGCCACAGAAGAGCAGCTTCAGCAAACCTTGTTCGGCCCCCAGCCCTGTGCGGAAGCTCTGATTGGCACGGTGGGAGACCAGCCAGCCGGATTTGCGCTCTACTTTCAGAACTACTCCACCTTCCTGGCAAAGCCGGGACTCTACCTGGAAGACCTTTTTGTTCAGCCAGCGCACCGGGGAGCGGGCCTTGGCAAGGCCCTCATCACCACAGTAGCCCGCATTGCCCATGAGCGCGGCTGTGGCCGATTTGAATGGACCGTCCTGGACTGGAATACACCTGCCATCCGCTTTTATGAAAGCCTGGGTGCCCAAATGAAGGGCGACTGGCGGATCATGCGGGTCACCGGTCCTGCCCTGGAACAGATGGCCAGTCTTTCGCCCGCCAGCCCCTGACCTGACAAGACCATGAAATGGATCGACTGCGGACTCCTTGAACTGGAAGCCATCCGGAGCATTTTTAACGAGGTGATCGCCACCTCCACGGCGCTATATGAAGATGATCCGCGATCTCCGGAGTTCATGACGGCCTGGTTGGAGGCCAAAGAAAAAGCAGGTTACCCCATCCTCGGTGTCACTGATGACCAGGGAACTTTGATGGGATTTGCCAGTTACGGCGCGTTTCGTCCGCATCCCGGGTACCGCCATACCGTCGAGCACTCCGTGTATGTGGCCTCCCCTTTCCAGGGCCAGGGGCTAGGCAAGCTGCTGCTGCAGCGAATCACCCAGGCAGCCAGAGAGAGAGGGTTTCGAACCTTGATCGGTGTGATTGACGCTGACAATGCCACGAGCATTTCACTGCATGAAAAACAGGGGTTCACCCGATGCGCCCACATCACGGAAGCGGGCTTCAAATTTGGCCGCTGGCTGGATATCGTGATGTATCAAAAGCTGCTCGCCGAAGAGTAACCCTCCTTGTTGCGCCAGAGATGGCCTAACTGGCTTTTTGCAGCCCCCAGAGGACCTTCACCGCCTGTGCTGCAGCCTTCACATGATGCACACGGAAGATCTGTGAGCCGCGCCGCAGGCCCGCAGCGATGCAGGCAAGGGTGCCGGCATCCCGGTCCACGGCATTCGGCAGATCCAAAACCTGGCCGATCACGGTCTTTCGTGAAACGGGCAGCAGCACCGGCCGTCCCCAGCGCTGGAGTTCATC
>DASWXG010000742.1:0-3465 GCA_036405615.1 Prosthecobacter sp.
GGCAGCTACCGTGAAGACCGCACGGGCACCGGTGCCTATTCTGTTTTTGGCGAGCAGAGCCGCTACGACCTCAGCGCAGGGTTCCCCGTGGTGACCACCAAAAAGCTGCATCTGCGCAGCATCATCCACGAGTTGCTCTGGTTCCTCAAAGGCGACACCAACATCCGCTATCTGCAGGAAAACAAAGTCACCATCTGGGATGAGTGGGCGGATGAGAACGGTGAGCTCGGCCCTGTCTATGGTGCCCAATGGCGGCGCTGGCAAGGTGCGCCGGAAGCGCCGCCGGTGGACCAGATTGCCAAGCTGGTGGAAGGCATCCGTAAAAACCCCTTCAGCCGCCGCCACATCGTCAGTGCCTGGAATGTGCCGTATGTGGACCAGATGGCCCTGCCGCCCTGCCACTGCCTGTTTCAGTTCTTCGTGGCGGAGGGCAAACTGAGCTGCCAGCTTTACCAGCGCAGTGCGGACCTCTTCCTCGGCGTGCCTTTCAACATCGCCAGTTATGCCCTGCTGACGATGATGATCGCCCAGGTCTGCGATCTCCAGCCGGGAGATTTTGTACACACCTTCGGGGACCTCCATCTCTATGCCAACCACCTGGAGCAGGCAAAGGAGCAGCTAAGCCGCGAGCCACGCCCGCTGCCGGTGATGAAGCTGAACCCGGAGGTCAGAGACCTCTTCGCCTTCCAGTATGAGGATTTCACCCTTGAGGGCTACGATCCGCATCCTGCGATCAAAGCACCCATTGCGGTCTGATCCGTAAAGCCAGCAAACGCCGCCGCATCCTGCCGGCATTTCACTGCATCGGCAGTTTCAGGGTCTTGCGCTCCTTGCCGCGCAGAAGGGACATCTCCACCTCGTCCCCTAACAAACGTTTCTGCAAGAGATGCCCCAGCAGGCGGCTTTCCGTCATGCGCTCCGTGAGGCTGTCACATTCGACGATGACGTCCTCCTTCTGAAAGCCCGTCTTCTTGGCCAAAGCATGCTTTCCATACATGCCCAGCCCTTTCACGAAGAGCGCCATCCCTTCCTTGGACAGCCCGCGTGCCTGCCGCTCCTCATCCGTCAGGTCCACCAGCACCATCCCGCCCAGCGCCATTCCCCGCATCGGCCAGGCCCCCACGCGGCCCGAATTGTCCGCCCCATGTTTCCACCCGGCTGGCAATGCCACCTTGAGCGGCAATGCCTGCCCACCCCGATTCACCTCCATCTCCAGCACCGAGGCATCATCATCCCCGCTGCGGTGCAGCACCCAGCTGACATCCGCCAGGGAGACCAGCGGCTGACTGGCCACACTGGATAAGGCATCGCCCACCTTGATCCCGGCAGCGTCAGCCAGGGACCCTGCCTTCACCGCAGTGACCTCCCCCACAGGATCTGCCGCCAAACTGAGCCCCAGAGTTTCAGGAGAGGGCATGGGATAGACCCACTCCGTCGGAATCGGCTCTTTCTTTTCACGGTAGGAAGCCCGCAGCGCATCCCCCAGCATGTGGCAGTGGATGCAGCTCTGCATCACCTTGCCATCCCAGTCCAGACGGGCCTGGTACCGCCCTGCCAGGGTGGGCATTTCGAGCGGGCTGACAAAGGGCAGCGCCACTCCCTGCTTGCCAGCCAGCTGCGCTTTGTTGCCCGGGTAACCCGCGTGGATCTTCAAGGCGGCCTCCAGAGACCGCTTGTAGTCGGAAAGGGTCGTGTCAGCCGAGTTTTTCTGGTGGGTCCAGGAACCGTAGCGACCATACAAGGTGCCATCCCCATTGAAGAACAGAGTGGAGAAGGACAGGTCAAAATCGAACTGGAACCGGGTCAGGTCCAGCGCGTTCGCATTGATCACTCGCACACAGACAAACTGGTCCAGCAGCGGGGCCAGTTCATCCCCCTGCATCAGCACCGCGCTGTCCAGCCCCATGCAGGAAAGGCAGGGCACACAGCGGAGCACCACCAGCAGAGGTTTCCCCGTCAGTTTTGCCTGCCGGAAACCGCTCTCGATGTCATTGTAGCCCCAGCGTTTGTCGTTTTCCATCGCAGCGCGGTCCGCCCGCACCGCACCTTCCCGGTCCTTCACGGTTGCTGCCATGGTTGAACAAACAGCCAGCAGGAAACACGCAGCCATGAAAAGTTTCATAACCACAGATGCTGACAAAACCCGCTGTCAGGGGCAAGCCTGCAATCAAAATCAATGGGCCAGTTTGCCGATCTCCGCCTCGGTGAGCACCCGGGAGAACAGCATGAACTCATCCATCGCGCCGCTGAAGTGGCGGATGGCGACACGATCACTGGGCCCCCCATAGTTCCAGTTCCCCAGGTCTGCCACCCCCAGCCGCACCGGGAAGACATTCAGCAGCGGCACACGCGCAGCGAGGTCTCCGTTCATGTAGTGCCGCACCTCCTTGGCTACGGGATCAATCACCGTGGCCAGATGGGTCCATTGCCCGAAGCGCTCGGGCGTAAAAAGCAGGTCTGCATCGTAATCCTTCGATGGTTTTCCCTGGCGGCCAGCCAGCCCCAGTCTCAAAGAGCCTTCCCGGGTGATCTGCCAGTGAACCGCCCCGTCCTTGTAGCCCTCCACCATGAACAGGGAGTTGTACGCGCGATCCAGCCCATGCACCCGCACCCAGGCGCTCAAAGTCAGCGCAGGAAATTCGCCTGGAACTCCCAGGCGTACACGGTCGCTGACATTGCGAAACTCCAGCGCCCGTTTGCCCGGCCACCGGCCCTCGGTCCAGTCACAGCCGACAATGCTGCCCGCTGGCACCTGCGGGGCATGCATCGCACGGTTCCGCAGGCTGCGGGACTCCGCACGGTCTTGAAAGTCCAGGCGCATCAGCAACGCCTCGTCCTCGTTACAGACCGGGCTGGACGCCAGCCAGTTCTCAAAGGCCAGCCGCTGCGACTCTGCCGTGCGCTCATTGACGTTGACCGAGTTCAGCGAGGCAAAGGCAGCCTGGTTCGCCAGAATGGCACGGGTGTCATTTCCCAGGGTCATCCCCTGCCCTTCGCGCAGCGGTTTCATGTCCGCGCCCTCAGCATGCAGTTCCACCTCGCCTTTGAAGACGTGCAGTTCGGCCGAGGGACTGTTCAGATCCAGACCGAAATCCGTGCCCAGGTCCACAATCGTTCCTCGCGGGGTGTCGATGCGGAAGCCTTTGGCCTGCGGCGGCACATGCGCGCTCAGCTTTCCAGCAGAGCAATAAGCTTCGCTGGGAGAAATCAACCGGAAGGAAGCCGGGCCTTCCAGGGTCACCCTTGCCCCTTGGTAAAACTCGATCTGGGCCAGACCGGACTTCAGCCGCAGCCATCCGGGGGCCAGCGGGCTGCCGGGTGCATAGGGCTCGCCTTCCCACTCCAGGTTCACCCCGCGGGCGAGGACAGCCACGGCGGCGGAGGTGGCTTCATCTCCCTCTGCGATCTCCGGCCCAGAGGGCTGCCAGCCCCTGAGCAACCAGGTGGCGGCCAGGGTGATGCAAG
>DASWXG010000743.1:0-6557 GCA_036405615.1 Prosthecobacter sp.
CCTCGGCCCCAGCGCATGGCCAGCGGCAGGTGAAAGCCGTCTTCATGGATCTGTCCTTTCACATAAGGAAACGGCATGCCGTGATCTGAGGTGACAACAATGAGCGTGTTGTCGAGCTGCCCTGCCGCTTCCAGGGCGCCCAGAATCTTGCCAATATGGGCGTCGGCATGTTCCACCTCCACTGCGTAGTCTGCCAGATCGCCTCTGACGAGTGACGTATCTGGCAGGTAAGGGGGGACGGTGACGTCAGCCAGATTTTTCCCGAGACGCACACCGGAATCCAGTTCATAGGCACGATGCGGTTCCTGAAAACCGAGCCAGAAGCAGAAAGGTTTGTTCTTGTCGCGCTGGCCCAGGAACGCCTCAAAGTTCCGGCTGTAGTCGTTCTGGCCAATGCCTTTGGCAGGAGGGGTCAGCTTGTGCTCATCAAAGCTGGGACCCGCCGGGTTGCGCTGACGTCCGCTGTGTTTGAAATCTCCCGGCCCCCAACCCTTCCCAGTGAGCCCGACGGTGTAGCCGCCTGCTTCAACGAGATCCGGATAGACGGCGAACTTGGCCGGGAACAGTCCGTTGTGGCAGGCGGCTTCTTCCAGCTGCCAGGTGTTGCGGCCGGTGAGAATGCTGGCGCGGCAGGGGCTGCATTTGGGATTGGAAGTGTAGGCATTTTTGAAAAGGATGCCTTCCCTGGCGATGCGGTCAAAGTGGGGCGTCTTAACCCAGGTGGAACCATAAGCTCCGGCATCCCGCCAGCCCCAGTCATCGAAGATGATGAAAAGAATGTTAGGCCTTTCAGCGCCGGTGGCGGCTTGAAGCGAGGATGTCATGCTGCACACGGCGAGTGTGGCTATGAGGGAATGTGGCAGATGCCGGAAGGTCATGGTCTGAGGGAGATTGTGCGGAAGCAAAAAGGCTCAGCGTTTCTTGGGTGGATTGGCGATTTTGGCGGTGACGAATTCTTCCTGGCTGAGACTGCCGCTGCCGTCGGTGTCGCGGGCTTTGAACCAGCCTTCGGCATCGGTCTTGTCGCGGCCCTGGCTGAATTCCTCCCAGCTGAGCTGACCGTTTCGGTCTTTGTCCTTTTGCTGGAACATCTTTTCGCGGCTGGCCTCGCCGGCCTGGGCCTTTTTTGCGGCACCTTTGCCACCAGCAGCTTTCTTTTTCGGCGCACCTGCCAGAGGCAGCGGCAGGTAGTCATAGTCCAGGATCATTTTTTCCTGCAGAGCCTCCTTCAGTTCTTGCTCCACATCTTTCATGTCTGGCTGGCCTGCCAGATTGCGCAACTCATGCGGATCTTTCTCCAGATCATACAGCTCATAAACTGCGCGCGGTGAGGTGAACCACAAGGTTTCAAAGGCGGAGGGCAGCTGCTTGCTCTCGTGGGCTTTCACAATGTCCTGCCAGCCTGGATCGCCCACGCTGTCCACGGGCGTGTAACGGTGGGAGGGCGTGACGTTGTAAATGAGTTTGTAACGATCACTGCGAACCGCACGGCTGTAGTCCACGCCGGACGCGGTGGTGTTCTCATTGAAGGTGGCGCTGCCATGCGGGCCACGTTCAGCAAAGACATGACGTCGCGGGGTAAAATCCTGCCCGCGCAGGAGCGGCAGGAAACTCTTGCCGCTGATGCGTTCAGGCACGGGCAGCCCTGCCGCTTCGAGGCAGGTGGGAGCCACATCCTCGCCTGACAGCAGCACGCGGGAATCGCCACCGGCTTTGATCTGTCCCGGCCACCGCACCAGGAGGGGCACATTCAGCCCGGGGTCATGCAGGCTGCCTTTGCCGCTGGGGAAGGCCATGCCGTTGTCCCCGGTGAAAATGATGAGCGTGTTGTCCAGCCCGCCTTCTGTCTGGAGGATGTCCAGCACACGCTTGAAGTCACCATCCATGTGCTCCACCTCACCTTCGTAGCGGGAGAGATCGCTGCGGACGCCGGGCAGATCTGGCAGGCTGCCCGGGACTTCCAGTTTGGCCGGGTCGGGTGGATTTTCTACGCTGTCCCAGGGGTGGTGGGGATCGCTGAAGTTGATCCACAGATAGTAAGGTTTGTCCTTGGGCCGTTGGGCGAAGAAAGCTTTCATCGTGGCCGGAATGGTCGTCTGACCGCTGGCGTCCACGAAGTCGAACCGTTCCTTGAAGGTTTGCAGGCCATGGGCATCAAACACCCGGCTGCTCACCTCCGGGCTGCGGCCTGAGCCGTCCAGGTGATAACTGCGGCCTAGCACCCCGACAAAGTACCCGGCTTCTTTTTTCAGAATCTCCGGGTAGGTCACCTCATCCCGGGGAAGGGGGGAACTGAACCGGGTGATGCGGCAGGCCACGGGGGAACGCCCGGTGAGAAAGGTGGCGCGCGAGGGCACGCACTGCGGGGCACCAGTGAACATGCGGTGAAACTTCATCCCTTCGGATGCAAAGCGGTCCAGGTTCGGCGTTTTCATTTCCGTCCGTCCGTAGCAGCCCAGAAACGGATAACTGTGGTCATCGCTGAGAATGAATACAATGTTAGGCCGCTGGGCGGCGGGCAGAACTGCTGGCGCGGCCAGGCAAAGCAGGGCGAGGAAAGACAGAAAGCGCATCGGATGAATTTCCTGTGAACGAAGGCAAAGCGCGGGCATTGCGTGAAAACTTCCACCCGCTATTTTGGGCAAATGCTTCCCGGTTCCGGCCCTTCTTTCCCCACGGCTCTTTTGAAAGACAGCCTGGTTGCGCTGGCGGCGGACAACATCTACGTCGGCACCTCTTCGTGGAAGTATCCCGGATGGTTGGGGCTGCTGTACGATGAGCAACGTTATTTGTACCGGGGCAGACTGGCTGAGATCCGGTTTCGCCGGGATTGCCTGGAGGAGTATGCCCAGGTGTTTCGCACGGTCTGCGTGGACGCCGGCTACTACACCTTTCCTTCGCCCCAGTATGTGGACGGCTTGTGCCGGCAGGTGCCGGAGGGTTTCAAGTTCTCGTTCAAGGTGACGGATGAAATCACGGCCTGCACTTTTCCCAATCTGCCCCGGCATGGCAAACGCGGCGGCCAGCGCAATCCCCACTTTCTGGATGCGGAGCTTTTTCGTAGCGCTTTCCTGGCGTCTTGCGAACCGCACCGGGACAAAATCGGTGTCTTGATGTTTGAGTTCAGTCATCTCCATCCCCGGGATTTTCAAAGGGGGCGCGATTTTGTGGACGCATTGGACAGCTTTCTCGGAAAGCTCCCCACAGGCTGGCAGTATGGCGTGGAGGTAAGAAACAGATCTTTCCTGCATCCGGATTACTTCGCAATGCTGCGCAGCCATGGCGTGACGCATGTGCTGAACAACTGGACCCGCATGCCGCCTGTGGCCGAGCAGTTGGAGATGCCGGGCAGCCTCACTTCGGACGAGTTTGTCGCTGCGCGCTTTCTGTTGAAGCCCGGCCGCACTTTCGAGCAGGCCGTGGAGGCCTTTCAGCCTTACAATGCCACCAAGGATATCTATGAAGAGGCCCGTGATGCAGCGGCGGCCATCATCCGCATGCGTCAGGCCGATACGCAGCGGCGTCAGAGCAAAGACAAACCCTCCTTTCTTTTTGTGAACAACCGCCTGGAAGGTAATGCATTGTTCACGATCCTGGCCATTCTCTCCCGCCTGAATCTGCCAGCAAAAGAGGCTTCACAAAACCCGGCACAACCGGCTTCGGTTTGAGATCCGAAACATGGCGCAATTGTTGGTGAATCTGCATTGACCGCCAACGTTCCCGTCCAATAAGATCAAATTCCTATGAAAAAACCTTTTCTTTTCCTCGCTCTTTCCCTGGCTGCTTTCCAGTGTTCGTTCGCCGATTGGGTGGTTGTCCAGAAGGCCACGACAGACGGCCAGGTGCAGGAGGTCAGCATCAAGATCAAGGGTGACAAAACCCGCATGGATGTGGGTCAGCAGATGACCGTTATTGCAGACGGTGCCTCTGCCAACATCACCATGCTGATGCATGCCCAGAAGATGATGATGAAGATGGATCCTGAGTCCATCAAGGGCGTGCTGGCCGCCGCGTCTGCTGCCACAGGTGCCAACGGGCAGCCTCCTGCCAAGCCTGAAGCCACCGGCCAGAAGGAAAAGGTGGGTGAGTATGACTGCGAGATCTTCACCTGGAAGGGCCAGCTTGGTTCTGGCAAATTCTGGGTTGCCAAGGATTTTCCTGGCTACAAAGAGCTGAACGAGTCCCAGGACAAACTGGCCAAGGCCATGGGCAACCCGGCCGCTGCACTCACCCCTCAGGCCACCGACTTCCCTGGCATGGTGATCAAGTCCGAAATCCAGATGATGGGCAAGACCAGCGTCTCCGAACTCGTGTCCGCCAAGGAAGAAGCGGTTGCAGATTCCGCTTTCGCCCTTCCGACCGACTACCAGGAAATGAAGATGCCAGCAGTTCCTGGCAAATAAGCTGAGCCTGGATTTGGTTTTTTTCAGAAAGGGCAGCGGGATCTCCGCTGCCCTTTTTATTTCTTTTGGCCCTCCTGCCCTGGCTGGCGTTAATTGGATACATCCATCATGTCCGCCCGCCGCCTTCCTGAAGACCACCCCGCCTGGAAAGACCTCCGCCCGTTCGGACATGAATGTTCCAAGTGGCTGCAGGCAATGGCTGTCTTGCAGAATCGCTGGCGCAAAGGCCGGCTGGGGCCGGGCTTGGCCGCTTTTCTGGAAAGCTGGATGCCGCAGACGGCGGTGCAGACGGAGTTGCCAGAAACCTTTGAAATCGAGTTTGCCGAAGGCCGTTTGACGGGAGCCGGCGTTTTGGCTCCCGCAGGAACCCCGGCATGGCAGGCACTGCTGCATCTTCCGGCGTTGCGGGAATTTTGGACCGCCGAGTTGCGGGCCAGCCATCACGGGCACCTGCTGAAAATGGTTCCCCCGGCATGGTGCCTGGACCCTGAACCCTTGCCGCCAGGCAGTGTCATCGCGGGTCTGGGACTGAGTGGATGGGACGAACTTTCCCATCTGGAAGCGGCTGGCCGCCGTTTCGACCGCCAGCCCGCAGGCGAGAACCATGTTGTTTTGACCGAGCTTTCGGCGATAGGTGAGGGCTGGCGTGCCCGCTACACCCACCGGGACGGGCAGATCACCCTGGAGGACGCCTTCCTGCCGGGCTGATCCGCTCTGCATGCTTTGCCTTTGTTTTGACTGCCATTGCTTCCGCCCCCAAACCTGCCGCCCCGGCATCGCTGCTTGGACTCACCCCGCCTGAGACCACGGCGCTGATGGCCGAGATGGGCGAGCCTGCATTCCGTGCCAAGCAGGTGATCGAGTGGACCTTTGCCAAACGGGCCGAAAGCATCGAGGCGATGTCCAATCTGTCCAAGAGCCTGCGGCAGAATCTGGCGGAGAAGTTTGTGACCCGCACGATGAAGATCGCCACGGTGACGGGTTCCAAGGACACCACGCAGAAATTTCTTTTGAAACTGCATGACGGCCGCTTCGTCGAGACGGTGCTGATTCCTGCAAATCCGGCGCTTTATGGGGAGGCCTCAGACCGCCACACCCTGTGCGTTTCCAGCCAGGTCGGCTGTGCCTACGACTGCAAATTTTGCGCCAGCGGTCTGGCCGGCTTTACCCGCAATCTCACGGCGGCGGAGATTGTGGAGCAGATCGTCCAGGTGGAAGCCTATGCCGGGGAGCGGGTGGACAACCTGGTGTTCATGGGCATGGGCGAGCCTCTGGCCAATTTCAGCAACGTCACGAAGGCCATCCAGATTTTAAATGCCGAGTGGGGGGTGGGCATCGGTGCCCGGCACATGACGGTCAGCACCAGCGGTGTGGCTCCTCAGATCAAGAAGCTGGCTGATTTCCCTCTGCAAATCCGTCTGGCCATCTCGTTGCATGGGGCCAGTGACGAAGTGCGTAGCAAAATCATGCCGGTGAACAGCAAGTACAACCTGGACGAGCTGTTCGACGCCCTGGCCTACTGGCGGTCCAAGCGCAAGCAGCACATCACTTTTGAATACATCCTCATCCAGGACGTGAACGACGGGCTGGACCAGGCCCGTCTCCTGGCCAAGCGGGCCAGGGGGTTGGATGCCAAGGTGAACCTGATCCCTTACAACACGGTGGAAGGGCTGCCCTGGGTGCGTCCTTCCGAACCGCATCAGGATGCCTTCCGTGACATCCTGGTGAATGCCGGGGTGAAGGCAACCCTCCGCCGCGAGAAGGGCCACGACATTGCTGCCGCCTGCGGCCAGCTGCGCTTGCGCCAGGAGACGGAGCTGGGGATTATTGAATCCCCTATTCCGGAGAAGCGGATTACGATTGGTGCGGGTGGCTGAAGATTGGGGGATTTGCCGATAGTTTGTCCGCAAGGTCGCCGTTCTTTGTGCCCCTTTTCCGCCATGACCGTTTTGACCCGTCTGTTTCGCTGCCTGTGCCTGGGCTCCGTGCTTTTTTCCGTGCCTGCCTCGGCTGCGACGTTGTTTTACGAGGACTTTAACTCGGACACCATGGGAGGAACCTGGAGAGGGTACAACACCTTCAGCGTGGCAGGCACCCCGTATGGCAGCATGGGGCTCATCACTGGAGCTGCCAATTCTCCCACGGGTCAGTCGG
>DASWXG010000744.1:0-1526 GCA_036405615.1 Prosthecobacter sp.
ATGATTCCAACGCTGGCCAAGGCGCAGGACTTTGACCACCTCGGCATTCCATGGCGAAACGTCGTGGCCTTTGTCGGCCATTCCCCGCCCGATGACCCAGCGCTCTATGCCTTCATCCACGGCAAGGGAGCCTCCTGCATGGTCGGCACCTCGCGCAATCTCGACCGCCAGGTCGTTGAGAACAAAGTCAGCGGCATCCAGCAGCTTGAGACTGGCTACCGGGCCTTTCTGGAACGCGGTGCCGACATCATCGAGACCGACATCCCGGTGCTTCTCGGCCCGCTCCTTTACCGCAACGTCAGTCCCACTGAGGCAATCCGGCCGTTTCTGGAAATGAGATGAGCGAATCTTTTGATCGACACCGAAACGCGTCGGCGTTTCGTCATGCCATGATTTCTCGCCGTGCTCTCTTCGCGCTTCCGCTCCTGCTTTGCCTCTCATCACACGCTGCCGGACCAGCCATGCCCGCGCGTGGCTTATGTGCCCACCGTGGCGCGATGAGCACCCACCCCGAGAACACCATCCCGGCGCTGGAGGAGGCCGTGCGGCTCGGAGCACACATGATCGAGTTCGACATCCAGCTCTCCAAAGACGGCGCGCTGGTGTTGATGCATGACGCCACAGTGGACCGCACCACCGATGGCAAAGGGAAGGTGGCCGATCTCACCCTCGCCGAGATCAAGGCTTTGGATGCGGGCAGCAGGCTGCACAAACGCTTCGCCGGCACCCGCGTGCCCACGTTTGAGGAGGCGCTGGCCGTGTTCCCCAAAAACGTCTGGCTCAACTGCCATCTCAAAGGCGGCGCGGAGCTCGGCGCCGCGACTGCCAAGATGATCGAAAAGACCGGCCGGAAGCACCAGGCCTTCCTCGCCGCCATGGGCCCTACTTCCAAGGCCGCCCGTGCCGCTGTGCCGGACATCCTCATCTGCAACATGGAGCGCCAGGGCGGTTCCATGGGGTATGCCAAGGAAACCATTCTCATGAAGGCGCAGTTCATCCAGCTCCTGGGAAAGGGTGACGTGCCGGTGGAGGCCGTGAAACTGCTCAAAGACGCCGGGGTGCAGGTGAACTACTACCACGACGAGACCGCTGAAGGCCTGCGCCGCCAGTGGCAGGCGGGTGTGGACTTTCCCCTCGTGAACGACCTCGCTCCCGCCATCCCTGTCGCGCGTGAGTTTGGTATCGAGCCGCTGAAGTGATCTATGGAGACGCTGATTCAGTCACCTCAGCGAAACTCTGGTTTTGAATCCCATCTCCGGCCATCATTTTGCAAAAACAACCGGCCCCACCCCGCCCATCGTCTCCAGTCCCTCCCGACCGCCATCGTCCTGCCTGTTGCTTGGAGGCGGTGTTCAGTCAGCGCTTTCCTAAAAGATCCTCCATGAAATTTCTCTCTCTCGTCGCCCTCCTGCTGTCATCCTCTGCATTCGCTGTCGAGGCGGACCTTGTCATCTATGGCGGCACTCCCGCCGGACTGAGCGCGGGTATTGTGGCCGCGCGTGAGGGGGCCTCCGTGGTGGTGATCG
>DASWXG010000745.1:0-5060 GCA_036405615.1 Prosthecobacter sp.
CACCTTTTTCTCAGCGCCGTTCACGTCCAGTTCATACTCAATGTGGACGCGGGGAGCGCGGTTTCTCTCAATGAATTTCGTGCTGCTTTCAGAAGGTTTGGGCATAATGGTGTTTGATGAATTTTGTAATGAAAGGGTTTAGAGGTCCGTCAAAAAACGGTCAAGATTTTTTGTTCTATTCGCCTTCTGAAGAGGGTTTAAGAATCATCTCTGCCTGATCTTTCGTACCCGCCAGTTCATCAATGAGTTCCATGAAATTCTTACCGATGCAGCGCTTGGCGCGGCTGAGGAGATAGGGCACCGGACTGGAGGGCTCTGTCGCTTCAAAAAAGCGGATCACCTGATCCAGCATGGCCACGGCCGTGGCACGGGTCATCGCCCCGGGCTTGGGCGCGGCGGCCGCACCTGGCATGGCAAACGCAGCGGCCTCTACGGCCGGGAAATGGCCGTGTGCATCTTCGACACTGGCGGAACTCGCTGCCATATCGGTGCTGCTGGATTCAAGAAGCCTTACGCTGCGGGACAGCATGCTCCTCAGTTCCGAAAAATCAACGCTGTCGTCCGTGCCATATTTGTCATCAAAGCGGGCTTCGATGGCCTTGGCATCATCCAGGGCTTCTGTGACTGCGACCAGCGCGGAAGCTTTCCTGTCAGGAGACAGCTTGGAAAACATCTCGGAAGCGAGGCGGGCAAGCCGGGAATCGGCAGGCTCCTCACCCGGTCCTTCCCAAGCCCGGAGAAAGTCTTCAAAGACAAAATTATCACCCGGTTCCCGGCCTCCATAGACAGTGCCCAGGAGGGACTTCATGAGAAACTGCTCGCGGTTCAGCGCCTGCAAAAGAGGCTGGCGGTCATAGATGGGGTGAAGCGAATCCCAGTAACGGTCGCACCACTCGCGGATCAGCCGCAGCCCGTCACGAAATCCGGCCAGACCTTCCGTGATGGAAGCGCCTTCGGTGAGGATGGAGGCCACGCGCAGGTTTTTTCCACGCTTGGAAAGCTCCAGCGCCTTTTTGACAATCTGAGGCCAGCGGGGCTTGAGGCGCTGGCCGTCCTTGGGGTCAATCTCCCCTTCCACCATGCTCTCCAGAAGGCTGAGCTCCTGGCTGAGCAAATGATCGTCATCGAAGTCGACGCCGCTAGGCGCCTCTTCTGAAACGGGTGGGATCAGCTCTTCGATTTCCATGACTCGAGTATAGATTCGCGGTTCTCCCGCTTAGGTTGCAGATTTGAACCAGCCCCGGACTTTATTTAACAATGAGGAGGACTCGGCAGCCGCCGGCGTACGATGAAACAGCACCGGATCCTGCATCCAGTGGCGGAACAGCTCCTGCGCCTCCTGACGCAGTTCCGGGCTGACATTGAAGGGCACGGCAGAGGTCACGGGCTGGGATGACTCCGGCGTGAACAGCGTGTTGAGGAAGCGTGCATTGGGCGGGCTGAAGGCGAGATCGCCAAACGCCTGCCCCTGTTTCCACACCAGGGAAATGACACCCGACTGAAGCTCAAACAAATGACGTGCCAGAGACAGCCACAGCGTGGCTGACTGCCAGGGACCGCCTGCATGCAGCGGCACACGGGCGCGGTTGGCACCCGCACCTTTGGAGGAAAGCGAATGGCAGATGCGCCACAAGCCCTGGTTGTCCGGTGCGAGAGGCAGTCCTTGCAGCCAGGCCTCACGGGCGGTCTGGCCGGGGGTGGGCGTGGTGGCAGCCAGCTTTTGCTGAAGCTGCGTCTGGCCCTGGGCATGGATTTGTCTCAAAGCAGCACCTTCGCGGGTGGCTGCAGCGGCTGAGAGGCTGCTCTCCAGCAGCTGGCCAATATCGGCTATCTGGTTGATGCTGGCAAACTCAGCCCCATGCACGGCCAGGACCAGCGGGAACTGGCGGCGGCCCGGAGCATCGGAGGAATGTTGAAACCGCACGGCCAGCCAGCCGCGCCGCCCGACGCAGAGCAAATTGTGATCGTAGGGGATGGCATCGGTGCTGCCGAGATCCTTGCTCCAGATTTGCTTGCTCAGGCACTCGCCCAGGCCGTCGAGATAAAAGCCCTGTTTGAAGGCGACCAGGGAGGCGGAAGTCAGTCCAATGTCTTCCAGATGATCCGCCGCAGACGGATGCTTGCCAAAGATGGCGAGCTTGCCCGGCACGCCGGCAAGGGCTTCGTCCAAAAAGGAGTTGGATGGCGTGGCCATGGCGCAGATCAGCGGGGTGGTTCGGGAGGCAGCCCCAGTTCCGTCCGTTTCGGCCACTGGCCGGCAGGCAGGCTGGGAGAGGACACGATGGTAAAACTTTTGCCCGAGGCGGAAATGGAGAACTTGTTCTTGCCTGACTGGGCCATCTGCCGCAGCAGCGCCCATTTCGACACAGGGCTTGCGTAGTCAAAGCTGGCTTCGTTGGCCGGGGCCGGGCGGGCAAACCGGAGGGTGATCTGCACGGGGTCGAAGCCGTTGTAAGGCACGGTCTTGTTTTCCCCGGTTGGCGGCCCCTGGGCCTTGATGCTGCCTCCCACGGTGATCTTCAGGCTGATGAAACCCTCGGCGATCGTCTGGATCATGCTCGCCTTCGGACCTGCCGGTGCTGCAGGAAAACCGGCCGCCATGGCCGGGTCCGGAATCTCCTCCTGCTTGCTCATCTGCTTGGGCGGCTCCACGGCATCCATCTCGATTTTCAAACCGCCGCGACCGCTTTCCCCGCCACCAAGCACAGCCTGGCGGATGCTGAAGACGGCCATCAGTTTTTCAAAAACACGGTCCACCTGCTGGCGCTCATCGCACTGGTAGTAGGCTTCGGTCAGGGTCTGAATGTCCTGGATGTCCTTCTCGACCTTTTTGAGGTTGTTGCACTCCGTCTCAAAGATGTACAGCGAGTCATAGCTGGCATCACAAAGCACTAGGGGGAACTTCAGCCTCGGGTTCAGGTAGGTGAGCAGGGCCTGGTGGTAACTGGTGAAGACGCTCGCGATGAGAGGCGTGCCCCGGAATTTGCGGAGGTAAGCGGCGATTTTTTCTGCGTCCGCAGCGGCGGCATTGTCCGCGCCTGCAGGTGCTGCGGCGGCAGGACCTTCAAGCTCGCGAGATTTGGCCGAGGCTTCCTTCAGCTTTTGCGCCAGATTTCCGACCATGTTTTCCAGCGAGAGGTTCGCCTCCATGACCTGGGCGGCCTTGAAGCTCTTGTCGTACTCCGTCAGACGCTTGCTGGCCTCCACCCAGGCATTGTCCCCCTGGCTCTGCGCTGCGGTGGCGGCAGTGCCATCCTGCTTTTGTTTTTTCGCGGCGGTGGCTGCGTGGAGCAAACCTTCCGGACCATTGGCACCCAGCACGTCGGCCGCGTCCAATATCTTCCTGGCTGACTCTGTCACCAGTTCCATGCTGAGCGCAGAACGGGGCATGCCGCCGTCGTTCTTCATGACATCCATGTAGGCCAGCACCGCCTCACGCAGAGGCTGCATGCCTTCGATTTCGACGATCTGTCTGGGTCCGTTGGGTTTCTCCTCGCTCATCTGAAGGAGGCGTTTCTCCGCCTCTGCGATGCGCGCAATGCCACGGTTTTTGTTATCCTGGATCTCCGCCTTGCGCTGCTCGTTGTTTTCCGCCGCCTGGCGGGTGTTGCCAAACAGGAAGTCGGCAGCTTTGGCGAGAGCGGACTCTTCCAAGGGCAGATTTTCCACTGAGCTTTCACTCATCCAGGCGCGATCTGTCAGCCGGATGCGCTTGCCATAAACACTGGTGGCCAGTTCGACGAGGTCTTTGATGTTCGGCAGCACCGGCTGGGCACTGGAGGCAGGCGTTGCCGCTGCGGCTTCCGTTTCCGGCACAGCTTTCACTCCGCCCGGAGGTGCAGGATCCAAAATGTAAGTCAGCAGGTGGGTGAAAAACTCCTGCCAGGCTTTCTCGTCAGGCTCGCGGGCCGCTTCCTTGTCCAGCCAGGTTTCCAGAAGCAGCAGCTGGGCATAGGCACGGGCCATGCGCTGCTGGGTTTCATCTCCCGTTGTCGCGCCCACAGCGGTATCCCACAGGATGCGTTCGCGCGCAGCATCCAGCACAGGCTTCATCACACTGCCTTCAAACAGCGTCAGGAAACCCTGCTGACGGCGGACCAAAAAGTCACGCCATTCTCGCACCGGGCTGAAGACCCAGGAAAGGTTCACAGGTTCATAAACACGCTTTTGAATGTCCTTCAAAAAGCCGGTGGCCGTTGCGCCGTCACGCATCGGCTGGTTGGCCGTCCATGACCACGCGGGCCGGTCTTTCGACCCCTCGGAATGCTCATTGCTGCGGGTCACCACCGGCAGGAAGCTGCCGTTGTTCCAGGTGCCGTTGGCATCCGCCCAATACTGCTGGTCCCGGGCCAGCTGGCTTTCGATGCGGTCCTTGACCACCCAGGCCAGGCCCAGGGCCAAAACCAGCAGCGCCGCCGTGGCTCCATAGAAAGTGGTGAGGCGTTTGCGCAGGTGGGCACCAATGTCGAACAGGCGTGTCACCAAGCCGCTCTCCTGGAAGACTTTCTCCATGAACAGGTCCCGGAGGAAGACCGATTTTTCACGGGTGAAGAAACCGCCCGGAGGCAGCTGGTTCAACGACATGCCCAAGGCCTGCGCAAGCTGCTGGTCGAGCTGCGCGCCTTCGCGCAGGGCGCTGGTGAAATACAGACCGCGAAAGAACGGCGGCTTGGTGGCCCAGGTGCCTGTCTGGAAAATGATATCGAGATAAAGCTTCAGCCTCGGCGCGAGGGAACGCAGCACATGGGGAAAGCTGTACAGCGCGTCCACCTCGTCCATGCGGCGGGCCGCCGGGTTCGGGGAAATGGGATCGGACAGGAGCGCCAGGGACCGGCTCTGCAGACGCTGGGCAATGGTTTCGATGGCGTTGTAAATGCCCTCAGGGGCGAACGCTTCGCCAAGGGGCGCGGGATTGGACCAGCCCACCATCTGCCGTTCAAAGCCAGCCTGGCCCTCAGCATCAAAGAACTCGCGAAAGCCGGGCAGGCGGTCGCTTTTGCTGATCATCAGATAGATTGGAAAGCGCACGTCCAGGGCTTTCTGGATAAGCGCCAGCTGGG
>DASWXG010000746.1:0-3717 GCA_036405615.1 Prosthecobacter sp.
ATCTTTCGCGATGTTGACCAGCCCTGTGGGATCGGATTCAAGATCGTAGAGTTCCATTTCATCCCGCCCGTCTGCCCGCAAGTAACGGGCTTGCAGCGGTGACGGGGTGCCGGTTTTCTTTGCCAGTTTCCGCAGCAACGGCATGGCCGGGTAGGCGGATTCCTTGTAGCTGGACCAGCTCATTCGTGACAGGGCGGGATCAAAGTTTTTCACCAGCAGATGGGAAGGTGTGATGACGGCCCGGATGCGGTCCTGCGCATCGCCACAACGGTCGCGTGCGGCAAAGAGCTCCTGCCTCTGCGGAAAGCCGGTATCCAGCAACGGCTTTCCTTGCATCCATGCAGGCACCGGCTGCCCGGCCTTCTTCAAAACGGAAGGTGCAAGATCAATGAGGCTGACCAGCCTTTCCTCCACCTCCCCTGCCCCAATGCCCGGCCCACGCATCAGCAGAGGGACCTGCAACCCCTCCACACTCAGCCATTGTTTACCCCAGGGCATGGGGCGGCCGTGGTCGGCAAAAAAGATCACCAGAGTGTCCTGCAACACGCCTTGTTTTTCCAGCTGATCCAGGATCAGGCCGACACGCGCATCCACGCGCTCGACATTTCTCAAATAGGCATACCAGTCCCGCCGCACCAGCGGGTGATCCGGGTAGTTGGGAGGAATGCGGATCTGTCCCAAGGCCTCCTCATCATAGCTCTTCGGAACGGGAAAAGGCCGGTGAGGTTCGGAGATTTGAAACTGGGCAAAGAAGGGCTGCCCTGCCTTGCGCCGGGTCCAGTCGTCCCCCTCAAACATCACCGCCGGGTCATGGGCGAAATTGTAGTGGGTTTTGGCCTTGGGCTTTCGACCGCTGGCAGCACCGGGGGCGGCGGCATTGGTAACATACCAGCCCGCATCCTTCAGCAAACCGGGCAGATGGCGGTAAGGGGCAGGCAAAGGCTGGGGGTTCTCCACATCATGAGCCTGCAGGCCAGTCGTTGTCTGATAGCAGCCTAGGATGAAGGCCGAGCGCGATGAACTGCACACCGGCGCGGAGGCATAAGCCCGTGTGTAGCGGCGGCCCTCGCGGGCCAGCCGGTCCAGGTGGGGTGTTTTCACTCCGGCAGCCCCATAGGCGGCAATGTCCGGAGACATGTCATCGGCGATGATCCACACCACATTCGGCAGCGGTGCTGCGGCGACCTGGCTGTGGATGACCAACGCCAGCAGCAAGCTCCCCCAAACGGCTTTTGCCCAAATTTCAAAACCTCTCATAAGTCGTGCCGTTTCCGAACGAAGCAGCATCTTCCATATTGCAGGCAATTTCGTCGAGGTTCGATGCCACAGACCGGCTTCAACGCCTGATCTGACGCGGTCTAACAAGAAAAAAGATTTATTTTGGTTTGTGAAAAAGTGATCGGATCACGTCGTTGGTTTCTACATGAAACGCATGCGTTCATTTGCCCTGCTTCCTCTTCTGGCCTTCGGTATTTCCGCCTATGCGGCTCCCGACACCCAGTCGGCTGCACGTGAAATCGACACCATCCTGGCTGCCGACTGGAAGAAGAACAACCTGAAGGGAAACCCTGAAACGGATGACAACACCTTTGTCCGCCGTCTCTATCTGGACATCATCGGCCGCATCCCTACCACGCGCGAAACCGAAGCTTTCCTCCAGTCCAAGGAACCGGCCAAACGCGCGCAGCTGATTGACAAGCTTCTCGCTTCGGAAGGTTACGTGCAGCATTCCTTCAACTACTGGGCGGATGTGCTGCGCAGCCAGTCCAATGGCAACCAGGCTGGCGTGATCACCGGTGCGGCGTATACCAATTTCATCAAGGAGAGCCTGCGCAGCAACAAGCCCTATGACCAGTTTGTGCGGGACATGGTCGCCGCCCAGGGCGAGTCCTGGGACAATGGCGCGATCGGCTACTACATGCGCGACCGCGGCATGCCCCTGGACAACATGGCCAACACCGCCCGCGTCTTCCTGGGCACCCGGGTGGAGTGTGCCCAGTGCCATAACCATCCGTTCGACAAATGGACGCAGATGCAGTTCTTCCAGATGGCGGCCTTCACCTACCCGGTGGAAACCAATGACTACTACGGCAGCACGCTGAGCGGTGCGCGCAACCTCCTGCGCGAGCGTGAAATGGCAGCCCGCGACAAGTTCAAAGTGAACATGGAGAAGTACAAGGGCCAGAAGATGACGCCCGAGTTGAAGAAGGAAATCCGCAGCGAACAGGAAAAGGCAGGCAAGCTGGCACGGGAAGCCGGCGAGGCGGTGCGCAAAGAAAACCGCCCCATTGAAGAGGCTTTCACGGACATCCGTGACAACATGCGTTACACCTCCGTCAGCTTCAAAGAAAGCCGCGAGCTGCGCCTGCCGCATGACTACCAGTATAGCGATGCCAAGCCCAAAGCCGTCATCCGCCCGGGTGTCATGTTCGGTCATGAAGCCGCTGTCCGTCCCGGTGAGACCCAGCTGGAAGCCTATGCACGCTGGATGGCCGGCCCGGATAACGAACGGTTCAACAAAGTCATCGTCAACCGCCTGTGGAAGCGTGCCTTCGGCCTGGCCCTCATTGAGCCGCTGGATGAACTGATGGACAGCACCGTGCCGATGAATCCGGAACTCCAGGCACGCCTGGAGAAACTGATCGTCGAGCAAAAATATGACATGAAGGCTTTCCTGCGGGCCCTCTACAACACCAGCGCCTACCAGCGCCAGGTCACCCGCGAGGAAGTGGCCCCCGGCATCACCTACCACTTCACCGGACCGCTGCTGCGCCGCATGTCTGCCGAGCAGATGTGGGATTCCTTTGTCACTCTGATCAATCCTAACCCAGACATGCCCAACGAGGCGCTGCGGGAGAACTTCACCAACCGTATCCTGGCGGCCAAGAAAATCAGCGACGCAGTGGACCAGCTCACACCGGAAGAAGCCCTCGCTGGCGCTGAGAAGTCCGGGAAAAAATACAAGGAACAGGCGGAGCGCGTGCGCACCCTCCAGGCCCAGATTTCCGAAGCCCGGGCCAAGGAAGACAAAGAAACCGTGGCCACCCTGCGGACCGAACTGAACCAGCTGCAGCGCGCCACCCGTACCTCCGTGAACCAGAATGTGGTCCTGCCCGGCATGATGAAACTGGCCAAGAACACCGGTGTTGTCCCCACCGTTTTCCAGCCCGGCAAGGGGGATGAGAAGGTGGTGGAAGCCGGCAGCATGGACATGATGATGACCGCCATGGGCAACGCCGACGTGAAGGACAAAATCTTCATCCCCGGTTACGACAAACCCAAACGCACTCGGGATGAAGAGAAAGCCTTCCAGGCAGAGCGTGAAGCTGTCTGGAAAGAGGAGGCCGGGTACTATGGCCTGCCTGAGAAACAGCAGCGCGACTATTTCCGCGCCCGGAATGAGCAGACGCGTAACTGGGTGCGTGCCGCCGAACTGGAAAGCCCTGCCCCACGCGGCCACTACCTGCGCGAGTTTGGCCAGAGCGACCGCGAAACCATCGAAAACGCCAACCTTGAGGCCAGCGTCCCCCAGGCTCTGGCGCTGATGAACGGCCAGCTCATGCCGCAGATCCTGCACCGCTACAGCCAGCTCATGCTGACCATGAACAAGGCACAGTATCCGGATGACAAAGTGGAGGCGCTGTATCTCGCCGTCCTGTCCCGCAAGCCCACCGCCCGGGAGAAAGAAGTCTGGATCAAGGCCCAGGATGAAGGCCT
>DASWXG010000747.1:0-1508 GCA_036405615.1 Prosthecobacter sp.
CCGGGCTGTTGATGAAATCCAGATAGCGCGAGTCTGCTGAAGAAGGTTTGGAGTTCCCTTTCTCGGCAAGCGCATAGTCGAAGACCAGCCTGAACTTTGAGACTTCCTCGCGGGCCAGTTTCTCGTTTTCTGGCATGCCAAAGTAGGGGTTGGTTTCCAGCAGCGGCAGGGGCAGATGAATTTCCCCCTTCAGCGTCTGGCCCGCCGGGACAAGACGGCACCATGGCACATAGGCGCGCAGCACCTCTTTGGATTCCGGCAGCTTGGGGAATCCCTTCAGGAGCTTGACCTTCTTGTCATCGCCCAGGCTTACCCAGGCATGCTGCTCAGCAGGCAACGTTTTGCCGGAGGGATTGCGCAGAGGCAGCACATCAAAAAGCAACACGGGCCGCCCAAGCGGCTGGACGGTGTAAATCACCTTCAGTTCCGCCGCAGATACGGTGACGGTGCAATGGACCTCGACACGTTCGTCCTTGAAGGAACCGGCGCTCGGGAGGGCGGAGAAAGTTTGTGTGTGCATGCCTGAGAGAAGCAGGGTGGTCGCCAGATGGAGCCAGGAGCGGCGGCTGTTACGGATACTTTCCATGGGAAGTGCGCGGTGTGCCGTGGCCAAAGTCGTTGCGCAGCGCATTCTCGGTCATCGGATCGCCACTGTAAGGGCCGATGCCCATGGTCTGCGCTTCCTCATGGTTGGAGGTGGGGACAATCGGGTCCCCCGTATAGACCTCCTTGCGAAGGTTGGTGCCGTCACCGTTGTGAACGGCGTGGATCATTTCATGCCCGAGAGGGACGGCCAGGGGCGGGCCGGGGCTGCCATCGGCATAGTTTTGCAGATCCGGATGTTCCGAGAAGTCCGCCGGGAAATCGATGACGCTGGAGGTGCCTTTGCCAGGAGTGTCCAC
This sequence comes from Prosthecobacter sp., assembly GCA_036405615.1. GTDB lineage: Bacteria > Verrucomicrobiota > Verrucomicrobiia > Verrucomicrobiales > Verrucomicrobiaceae > Prosthecobacter. Next base: position 903 of record DASWXG010000747.1, read on the forward strand.
CTTCATCTTGCCCGTGGCGGGATCCACGGATGTCGCCGCCGCAAAACGGTCTGAACTGGCAGAACAGCCGGGATCTTCGCCCTTGTCATGCTTGATGGTTACGCCTTTGCCCGCGCGGCCCTGACGGTCCAGTTCATCAATGATCTTCTTGCCCGTGGGCGTCGCCTTCAGCGCATCCAGATGTTTGCGCATGGCGTCACGGTAGGCCTTGTCCCCTTTCAGGGTGATGCCGTCGCTGTATTTCTCCGTGTCGGACTGGGAAACAACAACCAGGATGACCACGCCCACCACCACGGCCACGGCGATGGCAATGCCCAGCAGATTTTCCGTGTTGCCAAAACCGCCGCCTGCGCCACCGGCACCGCCGCTTCCGCTTTCTCCGATGATCACTGTGGGGCAGCCCATGGTGATCATGCCGCCATGCGCTGTCGGGTCTCCCATGCGCGCCGCCATCTTGCCCCCGATGAACACTGTGGGCGAACCCATGACAATGGTGTCCGGAGGGCCGACACAGACGCACATGTCACCCACCGTGGCGGCAGGCAGCATGCCGATGAGTACCGTAGGCACACAGGGAGGAAGAATGGGACCGCCCACATGCGGAAC
>DASWXG010000748.1:0-3569 GCA_036405615.1 Prosthecobacter sp.
GTGCCCTTGGGAACGAAGCTGCTCTGAAACGCTTGAACGCAGGCCATAGAAAAGCCGCCGTTCTTTGAAGAAACGGCGGCTCAAAGGAATGAGGCTGGGAAGAGCGACTACAGACCCAGACCCGGAGGCAGACCGAGACCGCCGGTCATCTTGCCCATTTCCGAAGACTGGTGATCTTTGACCTTTTTCTGCAACTGCTGGATGGCAGAAAGCAGAAGGTCTTGCAGCATGTCCACGTCTTCAGGATCCACGACATCTTTTGCGATCTTGAGGCTCTGGATGTCGCCGTGACCAGTGGCGGTCAGGGTGATGTGACCACCGGCGACGGAGGCTTCAAAGGTCTTGTTGGCAAGCTCGGCCTGGGATTTTTGCATCTGGCTCTGCATCTGCTGAACCTGCTTCATCATCTTCTGGATGTTCATAAGGTAAAAATAAGAGGGTTGGGGGCTGTGGAATCAGGCCTGCGGCGGATTGCCGGCAGCCAGTTTGAGTTTGAACTTCTCAATGGCACTCTTGATGAGCGGGTCATTGATAAAGTCAGCGGTGATTTCTTCCGGTGTGCGCTCGGGGGCGGCCTCGGTGGCCTGAGCGGCGGCTGCGGAACGCGGTGCAGGAGCTGCGGCTGCTGGTGCAGCTTCGGCAGGAGCCCGGACAGGAACGGGCGCGGTGGCGGGCCGGGGAGCCGGGGTTGCGGCTGGTGGCGGCGCGGCGGGCATGTCAAACCCGGCAAACAGCTCCACCGCAGGCGGTGGTTTCAGGCTGGGGTCCACCACCATTTCGAACTTCATGGCCGTGCCGAGGATTTCTTCGGCGAGTCCTTCCAGGAAGGTGCGCTGGTTGTCGCGGGCCAGGCTCTCTTTGGCATGAGCTTCGCTGGAGGGGAAGCCGAGCTTGATGATCCCACGTGCCATGGACATGACGGTGGTCGCCTCCAGCCAGGAAGCGATGAGCGGGCGCTTTTTCTGCACCACCTGCAGGAGTTCCAGGCGGAACTCTTCATTGGTCAGGCTGGGAGCCTGGGCCGCAGCGGCCTGGGCTGGTGCAGGGGCGGGGGCCGGTTTCGGTGCTGGCACCGGGGCAGGGGCTGGTTCTGGCGCGGGCTCAGGGGCAGGGGCGGGAGGCGGAGGTTCCGGTTCAAACTCCTCTTCCTGCAGCAAAGGCTCTTCCTGGGCCGGGAAATCGTCGTCTTCGGCAGGTGCCAAAGCGGCAGGTGGAGGAGCGGGTGCAACTTCCGGTTCGACGAAGCGCGGCGCGGCAGGTGCTGTTTCAAGCACTGGAGCAGGGGTTGGCGCGGGAATAGCCGCAGCAAGCTCAACTGCTGCAGGAGCAGGTGCGGCTGCGCGGCGGGCAACGACCGGAGCTTGGGGCCGTGGCGCAGGCCGGGGCAGGGTGCCATCGCCGTCGAGGGCTTCGATGACATCGCTGATACTGACTTCGTTGTAGTTCTGCACTGCCTGGATGACGCCCAGTTCAAAGTGCAGTCGCTTGTTGGTGGCCCAGCGCATGCGGGCATCCACTTCGGCCAGGCCATCCACAATGCGCAGCAACTGCTCCGTGCTGGCAAGCTGGGATTGATGGCTGACCTGATCGGCGATTTCCGGTTCCAGATCTTCCGCCGCTGCATCCGCGTCCGCCTGGCTCACAAGAAGGGTGCGGAAATGCTGGATCAGATCTCCCAGCATGCGGCCGAGGTCTTTGCCCGCTTCGCTGGTGTCATGCACCAGCCGGAGCGCGGCCACGGTGTCGCTGTCCAGAATGTTCTGTGCCAGCTGGCACACCGCCTGAACGGCCGTGAAACCAAAGATTTCCAGCACGTCGTTCTCGCGGATGGTGTTGCCGCAGAAGGCCACCAGCTGGTCCAGCATGGACTGGGCATCGCGCATGCCGCCATCGGCTCCCTTGGCGATGGCGAACGAGGCTTTTTCATCGAGGTCCACATTTTCCTGCTGGGCAATGTGCAGGAGGTGCTTGGCGATGATGGTGTTGGGGATGCGACGGAGGTCGAACCGCTGGCAGCGGCTGATGATGGTGGGAAGGATCTTGTTCGCCTCAGTGGTGGCGAAGATGAACTTCACATGGGGGGGCGGCTCTTCGAGCGTCTTCAGCAGGGCGTTGAACGCCGCCGTGGAGAGCATGTGCACCTCGTCAATGTAGTAGATTTTGAAGCGGCTGCGGGAGGGCGCGTATTTGACGCTCTCGCGGAGGTCGCGCACCTGGTCCACGCCGTTGTTGCTGGCACCGTCGATCTCCAGCACGTCCAGGCTGCGGCCTTCAGCGATTTCCCGGCAAAGCTCGTCCTCCGGGTCAAAGTCCACACTTGGACCGTCCGGGCAGTTGAGGGCCTTGGCAAAGATGCGGGCGGTGGAGGTTTTGCCCGTGCCACGGGGGCCGACGAAAAGATAAGCATGCGCCAGGCGGTTTTGCGCGATGGCATTGCGCAGCGTACGGACCACGTGCTCCTGGCCAAGGACGTCTGCGAAAGTTTTGGGGCGATATTTGCGGGCGAAAACCTGGTAACTCACACCCCGATGCTAGCGTGCGCAGGGTGGTAGGCGAGAGGATTTTGATGTGCCGGTCATTCTGCCATGAAATAGGTGCTGCAGAGGCTCACCTTTGAAGTCTTTGCTGCCTTTTTTTCAATCTGCGCCATAGTGACAGGCTCGTGATCCGCCACCTCTACGTTCACATTCCTTTCTGCCACCGCATCTGCCCTTACTGCTCCTTTTACAAGCATCAGCATGGCAGCACGGACATGGCCGGGTTTGTGGAGGCCGTTTTGACCGAGGCCACCCAGGTGCAAAAGCAGTACCCGCTGGACCTGCACACGGTGTACCTGGGCGGAGGCACCCCCACGGCCTTGAGTGAAAAACACATGGACCGCTTGCTGGGGGGGCTGGGCGACCTGCTGGATCTTTCCCGGGTGAGCGAATTTACCAGCGAGGTGAATCCACGTACAGTCACGGCATCAAAAGCCGAGATGATGCTCCGGCGAGGGGTCTCCCGCATCAGCCTGGGCATCCAGGCCTGGGATGCGCCGACGCTCAAAACACTGGGGCGTGATCACCTTCCAGCTGATGCGGAGGAGACCTATCGCCTCCTTCGAGGGGCCGGGTTTCAGAGCGTGAGCCTGGACCTGATGTTTTCCATTCCCGGGCAGAGCCTGGATGCCTGGAAAGGGACGGTGGAAAAAACCATTGCCCTCGCTCCAGATCATATCTCGGCCTACAATCTGAACTACGAAGAGGACACCGAGTTTTTCCGCAGGTTGCGGAAGGGCCTCTATCATGAAGATGAGGGCAAGGATGCTGAGTTCTTCTATGCCGCCCTGGACCTGCTGGAAGCGGCCGGTTACCAGCACTACGAGATCAGCAACTATGCCCGGGAGGGCTTCCGTTCAGAGCACAACGAAAGCTACTGGCTGGGTGAAGAATATCTGGGGCTGGGGCCGAGCGCCTATTCCACCATCGCCGGGAGGCGCTGGCAAAATGTGGCCGATACCGCTGCCTACATGGAACGGGCTCAAACGGGCCGTTCAACAGCGGAACCTGGTGAGGAACTGGATGCAGATG
>DASWXG010000749.1:0-12308 GCA_036405615.1 Prosthecobacter sp.
AGGGCCGGGGCGTCGTTGATGCCGTCACCTGCCATGCCCACTGTTTTCCCTGGCTGTTTCAGGCCAGCGATATAGGCGTGCTTTTCTTGCGGCGTCACACCGGCCCGGAAGTCTTGAATGCCCAAGGTGCTTGCGATGTGGCGTGCCGTGCGCTCGTTGTCACCCGTCAGCATGACGACAGAGATGCCAAGCTCCTGCAACTGCGCGAGGGCATCCGGGGTTGTGGGTTTGACGGGATCGCTGACGAAGATGACTGCGGCCGCCTGTCCATCCACGGCGACGAAGATCGCCGACTTGCCTTCGGCCTGGTGGGTGGCTGCCCCGGCTTCCAGCGCGTCCACCTGGGTAGCTCCTTGTTCTTTGAGAAAGCCAGCTTTGCCGACGGCCACGGTGCGGCCTTCGGCCTGTCCGGTGACGCCACCAGCCGGGGTGGCTTGAAAGCCGGTGACTTCGGGGAGAACCAGCTTCCTCTTTTCCGCAGCTTGAAGAATGGAGTGGGCCAGAGGGTGCTCGCTGTGCCTTTCCAGGGCAGCCGCCAGCCTGAGCACGTTGGTTTCGTCCAGCGCACCCCCAGGGGCGACCAACAAGGCTGTCACCTGCGGTTTTCCGACCGTCAGCGTGCCTGTCTTGTCCACGGCCAGCGTGTCCAGGGTGGCCAGTTTTTCGATCGCCTCGGCCTGGCGGATCAGCACGCCTTTCTGTGCACCGCGTCCGATGCCGACCATGATGCTCATCGGCGTCGCAAGCCCCAGGGCACAGGGGCAGGCGATGATCAGCACGGCCACGGCGTTGGCAATGGCGTGCGCGAGAGAGGGCTGGGGGCCTAACCAGAACCAGAGCACAAAAGTAAGGGCAGAGGCCAGCAGCACCAGGGGGACAAACCAGGCGGACACTTTGTCGGCGAGAGCCTGGATGGGCGCACGGCTGCGCTGGGCCTGACCCACGAGGTGAACGATCTGCGCCAGCATGGTATCTGCGCCCACCCGGCGTGCTTCCATGACGATGCTGCCATGCTGGTTGAGTGTGCCGCCAGTCACGGCGTCGCCTGCCTTCTTGGCCACGGGCTCCGCTTCCCCGGTCAGCATGGACTCGTCCACATGACTTTCTCCTTCGAGGACCAGGCCATCCACCGGCATCTTTTCACCGGGGCGGACACGCAGCCGTTGTCCCGCCTGGATGGTTTCGATTTTCACGTCCACATCGCCACTTTCGGTGACGAGGCGTGCGGTTTTGGGCTGCAGCCCCAGCAACTCCTGGATGGCGCTGCCGGTGCGTGCACGGGCGCGCAGCTCCAGGACCTGTCCCAGAAGAACCAGCACGATGATGACGGCCGCGGCCTCAAAGTACAACGGAAGCTGGTCGTGAGCATCTCGCAGGGTGTCCGGAAACCAGCCCGGAGCCAGCATGGCAGCGGCACTGAAACTGTAGGCTGCACCCACCCCCAGCGCAATGAGGGTGAACATGTTCATGCTGCGGTGCAGCAGCGACTGCCAGGCGCGCTCAAAAAAAGGAGCACCTCCGGCAAAAACCACCGGCGTGGTGAAGATAAATTGCATCCAGCGGCTGCTCTCACCGATGGCCCAGCTGGCATGACTCCAGGCTGGAATTAGGTGGGCCATGGCCGTGATGAAAACCGGCAAGGTAAGACTTGCGGCGAGCCAGAAACGCCGGGTCATGTCCCGCAGTTCAGCGTGGTCATCGGCGTCGTCCGCCTCGGTCACCTGCACCGGTTCCAGCGCCATGCCGCACTTGGGGCAGGTGCCCGGATGGTCCTGTTGCACCTCCGGGTGCATCGGGCAGGTGTAGGTCGTTTTAACCGCAGGCTTCCAGGCAGGATTCCGCTCCAGAGCCATGCCACATTTCGGGCAGGTGCCCGGCTTGTCAGATTCAACCCCGGGGCACATGGGACAGAAATATTTGGCCGTGCTGGAGGGGACGACTGCGTCATGATGGGCGCTGTGGCTGTGGTCATGCCCATGCCCGCAGCAACTGGGTTTTGCAGGTTTGGGCGGCGTGTGGCAGCAGGAGCCTTTTTCGTGCGGGGAATGCGAGGAGTGAGTCATGGGGCGGGGAGGTTGGGAGTTGCGGCCATGGGGCCTTTCATGAATGCTCACGCACGAGGTCTGAAAAGGTTACATGACGAATGCTCTCCGTCTGTGCGTATCTTGGAAACTTCTTTTCTGTTTATGCCCACCGACCCGCTGTTTCAGCACAGGGAAGCCTTTGTCGGCTTTGCCCGCTCGCGTACCGGAGATCCCGAACTCGCGGAAGACCTGGTGCAGGAGTGCCTGCTGAAAGCATTGAAAGCGGACCATGTGCCCGGGGACGCTGAAGGTGTGGTGACCTGGTTTTACCGTGTTCTTCGTCACGCGATCATTGACGCCCGCCGCCGCAAAAGTACACGGGAACTGGCCCTTGAGAAGCTGGTTCATGAGCTTCCTGCCACGCCCGTGCCTGAGGATGAAAAGTCGCTGTGCCAATGTGTGATGAAACTGCTGCCAGCGCTGCCTCCGGCTGATGCAGAACTGCTGCGCCGGGTTGATCTGGAGGGGGAGGCTGCAACAGCCATTGCCCATGAAAGCGGCCGGCGGGTGAACACGGTCAATGTGCGTCTTCTGCGCGCGCGCAAAAGGCTGCGGGAACAGGTGGAGCGTGTGTGCAAAAGCTGTTCCACCCACGGTTGTCTGGACTGCGACTGCCCGTGAATATCCAAAGTCCTGCCAGAAGAAGCCGTCTCCTGGCAGGATCTCGCAGAGATTACTTCTTCCCAGCCGCGTCCTTCACTTTTTGTGTGTATTTGGCGGGGTCTTTTTTGAAGTCTTTGAGGCAGGATTTGCAGCACAGATACACGTCTGTGCCTTCATGGGTGACCTTGACCGGTTTTCCCATGGCTCCGCCAAACTCCTCACCGGAAACCACGCAGGTTTTCAGCGGGTAGGTGGCAGGCAGACCGTCAACCTTGGCAGGTTCGGCCATTGCGGGGGAAAGACCAAGGGCCAGTACGGCCAGGAAAAGAAAGGACGAGCGTTTCATAACAATAGGTGTGTTTTGATTTTGGGTTTTTTTTGTTGCTTCGGGTGAGGGTGGTTCAGAGCTTGGCCATGAACTTGGCGGGATTGGCGTTGAACTCGTCAACACAGGGTTCGCAGCAGAACTTCACCTCCTGGCCCTGATAGACCTTGGTGACGGGTGTGCCCATGCTGCCGAGTTTGTTGTCGCTGACGATGCAGGTATTTTTCGGATAGGGTTTGGCTCCGGCGGATGCGGCACAAGAGACCAGTCCAAGGCCAAGAACGGCGGAGGTGAACAATGCGGTGAGTTTCGTTTTCATGGTGGTGTGGTTTGGGTTCGTTGTTGTTTCCGTTTGGGGAAAGGCAGGGGACAGTTGTCAAAAGCGGATGAGCACGCCGGCACCCAGGCCGAATTCAGAGTGGTATTGGGTGATGAGGGATGTGTAGCGGGTGAGCGTGTAGTCGGCTCCGGCGCTCCACTCCCAGCGGGTGTTGGTGTCGAATTCAACCCGGCCGAAAACGGCCAGCCGGGAAGTGATCTGCAGGCGCTTGGCCAGCGTCACCCGGGCGTCGCCTTCACTGTCGAGGCTGACCCCGGCCCAGATCATCAGCGGCAGCCGGTAGTTGAAACCGATGACCGCGCGGTCATCCGCATCGGGATCATTGGTGAACCTCGCCCCGGCGAAGGCCTGGAAGTTGGCATTGAAGTAACGCTGGTAGAGCGCCTCGATTTCATACTGCGGATTGTCCATGCCTTCCCAGCCGGCCTCCCAGCCCAGGAGAACATCGTTCTTGGGATTCATCCAGGTGATGAGGCCTTCGCTCATGTGGCTTTGGATGGAGGCCGCCCCCCAGATGTAGGCCATGTCGTGGCCGTGCTCTCCGAGACCTGCCGCATGGTGCAGCGAATGTTCAGAAGACTGCGCCGGATGACTCGCTGTGCCGGCATCTGTCCGATGTCCGGCAGATGTCTGCTGGCTGGCGGGAGGGGGTGAGGCGGCCGTTCCTTCCGGCTCATAGCGGAACACCCGGGCCATGCCGCTCATCATGTGGTAGAGGATGTGGCAGTGGAACATCCAGTCGCGGTCCTCATTGGCTTCAAACTCGACTGTCCGGCTGCTCATGGGGGGCACATCCACCGTATGTTTTAGCGGAGAGCGTTTTCCCTGGTCCATCAGCAGGCGGAAGAAATGGCCGTGGAGGTGGATGGGGTGGTGCATCATCGTATCATTGATGAGCTCCAGTTCGATGATCTCCCCTCTGCGGATCATCACATAGGGATCTTGCGCCACGGTCTTCCCATCGAAGGACCAGATGTAGCGGTTCATGTCACCGGTGAGATGCAGTGTGATCTTCCGGCGGGGCAGGTGCTTCGGCAACGTTGTATCCTGGGGAGACCGGAGCAGGCGATAGGGAGAACCCGGACGCGGCAGCTTCAGCGAGGCGCGAATGTCTTCATCCTTCTCGGTGAGCGCCAGCTTCAGCATCTCGTCCATGCGGTAAAGGTTAGGCCGCGGCGGATCCGTGGCTTCCGTCAGTTTTCCGTCACCAAAAAAGGCGGATGCGTGACCGCTGCCGTCCTGGGTGGTGGCCCTCAGTTCATATTGCCCGTTGCCGGGGATGGTGATGACAACATCATAGGTCTCGGCAATGCCGATGAACAGCTTGTCCACCTTGACCGGTTCGACGGGCGGTCCGTCCGCTGCGACGATGGTAAGCGGACCGGCCGAGGAGTGCAGATAGAAGTAAGTGGCGGCGGAAGCATTGATGAGGCGCAGCCGCACACGCTCGCCCGGTTTGCCGGTGATCTGCGTGCTTCGCTCCCCGTTCACGAGGAAGGCATGGTAGCCGACATCGGAAATGTCCATCGGCATCATGCGCCCCCACTCGCGGGCAAAGTAGTCCTTCATCATGCCCTTTTTTGCGGCTCCCACGACGGACTGCGCATTGCGGCGCATCAGCCCAAAGTAGTCGCTGCCACGCATCAGCATGCGCTGGACTTCGTGCGGGTTGAAATCGGTCCAGTCTGAATACAGCAGCACCTGCTCACGGTCGGCGGCTACAGGCTCGCCCCCTTTGGGCGTGACCACAATGGAGCCATAGACACCGCTTTGCTCCTGAAAGTGGGTATGGGAGTGGTACCAGTAGGTGCCGCTGTGGCGCAACTGGAACTCAAAGGTGTGGGTGGTGCCGGGCTGGATGGGAGGCGTGGTTACATGTGGTACGCCGTCTTGCTCATTGGGCAGCAGCAGGCCATGCCAGTGGGTGGAGGTTTCCTCGCCCTTGAGCTGGTTATGCACCCGGATGCGAGCGAAGTCGCCTTCACGGAAGCGAAGGGTGGGGCCGGGAATGCCGCCATTGATGGTCAGGCCACGGACGGGTTTTCCCGCCGGGCTGACCGTTTTCTCTGAAATATATAGGTCATATTCGACCACCCGGTCTCCAGGCCGGGGTTTGCGTTTGCAGTCATCACAAGCCAAAGCGGCCACAGGCAGGCACACTGCGGCTAGCAGCAGGAACATTTTCATAAAATACTGAGTCGTCGAAGGTTGATAAAACCATGCCCGTCATGCCAGAAGTCCATCGGAGGGACCGCCATGCGCGGGCATAATGCGTCTGTCAGAGACGCCGACTCAGGTCAGAAAAGAGCAGAAAAGAACGGTCAGCCGGATTTGCGGCTGCGTAGAATGCAGGCGGTCTGCCAGGGCCAATGGGGCCTCTGCAGAAAGCTCTCTCCAGGAGAGGGGCACGAGGTCCGTGGCATCCAGGCTGACCCACAAAGGGGTGGGGATGAGATCCCTGCCGCTGGCTGGCGGCGGAGTGCTCGGGGAGGTTTGTGAAACAGGTGCGGCAGGGGACTCGATGCAGCCGCAGGCAGCAGGATCTGTTTGGACAGCCACGGCTTTCTTCTGCCAGGCGCAACAGGCCATTTCGCAGGCTTCGTCTTCAAAGCTCCGGGTACCCAGCGCCGCAGGCCAGGCCTGGGCGAGGAGAGCCATGAGAATAAAGATGGAGCGAAACAGGGGCATGCAGTTCAGCACAGACAATAACAATACGGACAGACCCGCACAATGTTACGCATTGTCTGCTCTCTGGGAGACTGGAGCACGTTCATTATTCCCGCGGATGAGGTGGGGCTTCCGCTTTCTTTGTGCGGGAGCCTTTCCATGAAGGCTCCCGCATGAAGAGGCTGGCTCAAAAGCCGGTGGGACTTCCGTTACTTGCCTTTGTGCACGCTGTGGCAGGCCTTGCAGTTGCCGGCTTCCTGCAGGGTTTTGGTAGCGCCGGGTTTGCCGTCAACGACACCTTGGGCGGCGTCCAGCAGCTTGGCGGTTTTGTCTTTCCAGCTGGAAGAGTCGCCTTCAGGCGGAGTGTCGGCGGGGAGCGTCTTGTAGTATTCCAGAAGCTTTTTGGCATCTTCAGGAGTGCCTTTGCCGGTGGCGACTTTGGAATGAAGGCTGTTGTTGCCCTTCATGGCTTCCTTCATGACGGTGCTGATGTCACCGGCCTGCAGAGCTGAACCTGCAAAGGCGGCGATGGCGATGATGAACAGGGTGGGTTTCATCGGGATATTTGGGGGATGTAGTCTGGGTGGGTGTTGTTTGCCTGTCTGGCTCTTCCCGCGGCCGGAACAGCCCGGCGGCGGGTTCTTCAATACCGGTCTGCTAGCCAAAGTCTCGCAGACAGGTTTCGAAAATTGCCACTCTTGCCTGGAAGGCGTCCAGACAAGAGTGTCGCGGACTCACCGAAACCAGCAGAAATCATGCTCGTTCTCTGGAAAAAGGCAGGCCAGTCCGTCCGCCGTCGGACCGGAAAGGAAACAATCGCCAGGTCAGATCCAGCTCCTTGCGACCTGTGCCCCTGGGCATTTTCGGCGGCTTTCCTATTTACCTGATGAAGTAGCTCAGGTTTTCCAGTTCCACGGCCAGATCCACACTGTTCACCACGACGTTCTCCGGAACATCCAGGACGGATGGTGAGAAATTCAGGATGGCCTGGATTCCGGCAGACACCATCTGGTTGGTCACGTTTTGGGCGGCGACTGCAGGTACGGCCAGAATGGCCATCTTGACCTGGTGGCTGCGGATGAAGGTGCCCAGATCCGTCATGGCAAGAATGGGGATGGACAGATCCGGTTGGGCTTTAGGAGCCAAATCAAACGCTGCCACCACCTCGAAACCCTCTTTGCGAAATCCGCCATAACGGAGGAGCGCGGAACCCAGGTTACCGACACCCACCAGAATCACCGGCTGCAGGCGGTTGTGGCCCAGCACCTCGGAAATCGTGTTGCTGAGGATGTCCACATTGTATCCCAGCCCGCGGGTCCCGAACTGGCCGAAATACGCCAGATCCTTGCGCAACTGCGTGGGCTTGACCCCTGCAGCTTTGGCCAGGGCTTCGGACGATACCGTGTCCACATCGTTTTCGCGCAGCTTGCCCAGGCAGCGTTGGTAGATGGAAAGGCGGTAGATCGACTTGCGAGGGATGTCTATTCTAGGCACTCGTGAAAATTCACGTCACCTGTGCATTTGTCAATCCCCCGCACGAATCGCCCAACGCAGCTTCGCAGGGCCAGAGCGGGGATTTTGCCGCTGTTCCTCAGCCGTTGCCCGGATCACCTCACGCGCCACTTCAGAGTAAACGCCGGAGTGGAGTCCTTCTTGGAAAGCTTTTTTAACCCGCCGGTCTTCACCTGAGTGAAAGGTCAAAATTGCGACCCGGCCACCGGGACGCAATGAGGAAGGCAGAGCCCTCAGCAGGGTGTCCAGAACGGTGAATTCTTCATTCACCGCGATACGGATGGCCTGGAAGACCCGGCGCACCGTGGCGTCGGCATCCTCCACAGACACCGATTTTGGCAAGGCTTCCCGGATGGCCGTCGCAAGGGCCTTGGTCCGGGTGAAGGGCGTTTGAAGACCTTGCTGATGGAGATGACCGGCGATCTGCCGGGCGCGCGGCTCGTCCGCGTTCTCCTCCAGAACCTGCTCCAGTTTCTCCACGCTGATTTCTGCCAGCCAGCCGGAGGCCGGTTTTCCCCGGTGAGGGTTCAACCGCATGTCGAGGGGGCCGTCTTGTTTGAAGGTGAACCCGCGTGCCGGGTTGTCGATCTGCATGGAAGAAAGACCCAGGTCAGCAAAAATGACATGAGCGCCCTCATGCCATCCCTGCTCGGCCAGCGCCCTGGCAAGCCCGGCAAAGTTGCAGCGACGTGCCGTAAAACTGTCTTCGCCCAGGCCTCCATGGCGGAGCCGTGCCAGGGTTTTCTCAAGCTCTACGGGATCGGCGTCCAGCGACATCAGGTGGCCGCCGGGTTGGACACGCTCCCAGATGGCTTTGCTATGCCCGCCGTATCCCAGGGTGCAGTCCACCGCCCGGTCTCCCGGCTGTGGACTGAGGCATTCCAACACCTCGGCGACCATGATGGGCACGTGCTGGCCCGCCGGGGTTTTGCCTGAGGCGAGCACTTTGGCCACTTCATCCGGATATTGGGCGGCGTTCAGCTCCTTGTATTTGTCTTCAAAGCGGCGCGGATTCTTGCCGCTGTAGCGTTTGCGTCGCTTGTAAACCGGCGCGGGTACACCCTCGCTTCCCTGCGTTTCGGGGGCCGGCTCAGAGTTCATTGTACTTCAGGTTGTTGCCCCGGGCTTTGTCAGCGGGGTAGCGGTTTTCATTTCGTTCCAGTTTGGCCGTCATCGCTTCTGCCAGGGGGATGTCCAGATTGTGCGCCAGTTCGAAAAGCAGGATGGCCACGTCGGCGATTTCATCGGTGATTTCAGCCCGCTTTTCCTGAGCCACCTGGGAAAGCTGGTCCGGGGTTTTCCAGACGAAATGCTGCAGCAACTCCCCGGCTTCGGCCGCAATGGCCACGGCCATGTCTTTGGGATTGTGGAACTGGCCCCAGTCGCGGGCATCGCGAAAGGCGCAAATGCGCTCGGTGAGTGCTTCGATAGTCATTGGGAAAAGAAACACCGCATCCGGCCCGGCGTCCATGCAGAAGCTTCGCCAAGAGGGGCTGCGCATGATATGGAAGGACCATGTTGAGATTGTCATGCCTCCTGCTGCTCCTGGCTGTCCTGGTTTCATGTGGCCCCCGACCCTCCGTGCCGGCCAAATCGCAGGTGCGGCAATGGCACCTTCTCGAAGGAGCTTTGAAGGCGGGCTGGCAACAGGCGGGCATTCCGGAGGAGGCCCGCATCCGGGTGGAAGGCGATGAATTGCTGCTGCCTGCAGGGCTGCCCATGACCGGGGCCAAGTGGGGATTGTGGGTTGCTGACATGCCTGCCACCTCTTACCAGATCTCCTATGAGGCCCAGAAGCAGGAAGGTGAAGATGCCTTTGGAATGGTGACCTTCCCTGTGGGCAGCCATCGCTCGCATGTCACCTTTGTGCTGGGCGGCTGGGGAGGCACCGTGACCGGTTTTTCCAGCATCGATTTCAAGGATGCGAACGAAAACCAAACGCGTGCAGAGCAGCGTTTTGAGTTCGGCCGCTGGTACCAGGTGAAAATCGAGGTTACGCCGGAGGTGCTCAAGGCCTGGATCGACGGCCGCATTGTGGCCAATGCCAGCATCAAAGGACGCCAGGTGGGCTTGAGGCCGGGATTCATCGATCACTGCCTGCCCTTCGGATTTGCCTCCTATGCGACCAGCGGCCGGATCCGGAAGGTGGAAATCCGGGAACTGGCGGCGGGGCAGGGGCAGTAGCCGCCACGGGGCTGTGCCGCAGGAAGGCGGTGTTTCAGGGGCCTGTTCCCTGCTTGCAAGCGGCCCCGGGTACTGCCAGTATGCGCGTTCCACCCATCATCATGGCCAAGAAAGCAGCATCCAAGAAACCCGCCGAATCCCTTCATCGCAAACACAGCGCCATCGTCGTGGACGGCGTCGAGCGCGCGCCGAGCCGCGCCATGCTGCATGCTGTGGGTTTCAAGCGCGAAGACTTCCAGAAATCTCAGATCGGCATCGCCAGCACCTGGAGCATGGTGACCCCGTGTAACATGCACATCGACCGCCTGGCCCGGGAATCCGCCAAGGGAGTGGACGCAGCCGGTGGCAAAAGCATCATCTTCAACACCATCACCATCTCCGACGGCATCTCGATGGGGACTGAAGGGATGAAATACTCTCTGGTCAGCCGCGAAGTCATCGCCGACTCCATCGAAACGGTGGTGGGGTGCGAAGGCATGGACGGTTTCGTCGCCATCGGCGGTTGCGACAAAAACATGCCTGGCTGCGTGATGGCCATGGCCCGTCTGAACCGCCCCAGCGTGTTCGTCTACGGTGGCACCATCCTTCCGGGCTGTGTGGGCCACGAGAAAAAAGATGCTGACATCGTGACGGTTTTTGAAGCGGTGGGCAAACATGCCAACTGCCAGATCACCGACGCAGATCTCGTGGACATCGAAGAGCACAGCATTCCTGGCGAAGGCTCCTGCGGCGGCATGTACACCGCCAACACCATGGCCAGCGCCATCGAGGCCCTGGGCATGTCCCTGCCAAACTCGGGCGCCCAGTCCGCTGTCGGCAGCGACAAGTTGATCGACTGCTTCGACGCTGGTGCCGCTGTCATGAACATGATCAAGCTGGGCATCACCCCGCGTGACATCATGACCAAGGAGGCGTTTGAAAACGCCATCACGCTCATCATCACCCTGGGCGGCTCCACCAACGCGGTGCTGCACCTCATCGCCATGGCTCACAGCGCCGGCGTGAAACTGACCATCGAAGACTTCGTCCGCATTGGCAAGAAGACCCCCGTGCTGGCCGACCTGAAGCCGAGCGGCAAGTACTTCATGAACGACTTGGTGAGAATCGGCGGGACCGTGCCGCTGATGCGCATCCTGGTGGAAGAAGGGCTGATGCACGGTGACTGCCTCACCGTGACCGGCAAGACGATGAAGCAGAATGTGCGGAACTCGAAGATCGTCTGGCCGAAAGACCAGCAGATCGTCCGCCCTCTCAAAGACCCCATCAAAAAGGACAGCCACCTGGTGATCTTCAAAGGCAACCTTTGCCCCGAAGGCGCTGTCGGCAAGATCAGCGGCAAGGAAGGCCTGACCTTCACCGGCAAAGCCATCGTGTTTGAATCCGAAGAGAAGGCGCTGGACGCCATCCTCAATGACAAGGTGAAGAAGGGCAATGTCATCGTCATCCGCATGGAAGGGCCGAAAGGCGGCCCGGGCATGCGCGAGATGCTCAGCCCCACCTCGGCCATCATGGGCAAGGGACTGGGCAAGGACGTGGCGCTCATCACCGACGGCCGTTTCAGCGGCGGCAGCCACGGGTTCGTGGTCGGCCACGTCACCCCGGAAGCCTTCGTCGGCGGGCCGATCGCCGTCGTGAAAAATGGCGACACCATCACCATTGATGCCGAGAAGCGTGCCATCACCCTGGGCATTCCTGCCAAGGAGCTGGCCACCCGTCTCAAGGCCTGGAAGCAGCCGAAGCCACGCTACAACCGCGGCATCCTGGCCAAGTATGCCGCCCTCACCACCAGCGCCAGCGAAGGCGCCGTGACGGACAAGAACCTGTGATCACCTAACCGACAGTTGAATATAAGTGGAGAGCGGCGGGAAACTGCCGCTCTTTTTTATTATGAAGACTCCACGTCATCCAGTTTGGATCATCCTGCTTGCGGTGTTGTTGAGCTTCAGCAGTGGTTTCCGTCTCATGGACTACATCGTCTATGTGAATCACTTCTCCACAGAACCAGTCTTCGATCCTCCGGGAGCGGCCATCTTTGGTGCCATGATGTTACCTTTCTTCATGGTGCCATGGGTAGGGTTTTGGTTTGCATTGATGGCAAACCGATATCCGCCACGCCCTATCTCATTGTTTTTCTGGTTTCGTGAAAAGCATGCGAGACAGTTTTTTTGGACTTTGCTTTTTGGTTTGCAGGCCTTGCTCGGGATGACGGCAGGTATCGAGCTTGCGGGCTATTCACTACAGCTTGCAAGAGATGGCTGTTATGAACTGGCCGTCGACGCCGCTTGCAATGCTATGACGGCATGGGGAGATGCTTACCTCTGGGCATGTCTGCGTGCCCTCTCAAGTTATCGCTTGAGTGTTGTTTTGCCCGGGTAGCCCTATGCCCGCTGCTAGCGAGAAAGAGGCTGCGTGGTTACAGGAGCCAGCGACATCTGAAAATGCACTTCAAAGTAGGTGCCAAGGCAGGCGGCGAACGCTTTGGCAAAACGGCGCTGGTTGGCCGGAGTGTCGCGCACACCTTTCCAGGGGCATTCCACCTGGATTGCGCTGATGCTGCCTCCGTCCCTTGAACCGTGGGCGGTGATGCCATAGG
>DASWXG010000750.1:0-1682 GCA_036405615.1 Prosthecobacter sp.
AGGTTGTTCATGCCGCGGATCTTTTCCGGCGTGGTGTTGAACAGGGCCGCCACGGTCTGGATGTCATCTCCCCGCTCCAAGCGGTATGCGACAATGCCACGGCGGTTGCTGCTAACGGGGGCCGTGGTCGGAGCCACCACCGGGCGGGTTTCTAAGGAAGGCAACGCGGCGGCGGGAGCGGTTGAGGCTGGCTGGCTCGCAAGTGCCGGGGCTGAAACGGCAGGGGCTTCCTTGCCGACCGCCAGACTGGCCTCAGGCAGAGGCGTGGTGTCAGAGTCCGCTTCAGGATAGGCTGGTGCCGGGGCAGAAAGCTGTGCAGGAGCGGTTCCTGGAATCCTCAGCTTCATGCCCGGAGCAATGAGATTGGCATTTTTGAGCTTGTTGGCCGAAGCCACGCTGGCCGTGGAAACACCATAACTTTTGGCGATGGCCCCCAGGCTCTCCCCCTTTTTTACCACATGGCTGCGGCTCGCCACCGTCGCGCCGCCAGATGTCACAGACGGGGCTGGAGCAGCCTGCTGCCCCGGGATGTTCAGCTTTTCCCCCACCAGCAGGCGGTCTGCATAAGCTGAGGGATTGGCCCGGGCCAAAGCATCCTGGCTGACCCCATAGCGCCGCGCCACAGAGGCAAACGAGTCTCCCGGACGCACAATGTGAGAACCGGAGCCGCCTGTTGCCGCTACGGATGAAGAAGCCCCGCTGCTTGTCTTGCCAGGAATCATCAAAGCCTGGCCCACCGCAATGGTCTCACCCGAAAGATGGTTGGCGGATTTCAAAGCCTTCACGCTGGTGCCATTCCGGCTGGCGATGCGCCACAGCGTATCTCCCGGCTTCACGGTGTACAACGCACCTTCAGTCGGCGCATACGCATCCGTCTTGGCCGGCACACTGCCTCCGCCCCCTTCCAGGCTGTTCAACCGGCGGTCTTGGTGGGCATCGTTCTTCTCCAGGCGCGCCACCTTGGACTCCAGACTGCCGCCGGGCTTGGCTGAGGACGGTTTCGAACTCACCGGAGCCTTCACGGACGGAGGTCGATAAGTTGCCCCTGGCCGCGTGGCGGCCGGTGGGGTACCAAAGCCCGGCTGGTAGCCAGCGGGTGCCGAAGGAGCCTGCTGACCGTTACGCGCAGGCTGCGACGGGGCGCGCGCTACCGTTCCCGGGGGAACATAGGCCGAACCCGAGTGCCGGTAGTACGGCTGCTGCACCGCCCCTGGCGCCAATCCGCTGCCTGCCGCAGGCTGGGCCGAGACCCAGGATGAAAACGCCAGTGAAGCGATGGTGACGGCCAGACCGGGATACCTTGTCAAAAAGAAGGCAGGCAGCACTTTCATAGACACATTTTAGAGACTATAATACTTAAGGCCAAGAAATATTTTAAAATATTGAACAAATTTTGAAAAAAGGTTTCCCAGCTTCTCCGCCTGCTTGGCTGCTTCGTGTGAAGCGGGGAACCCAATGGCTGGCATCGTACCTGTCACTGGTGGCCGCCGCTTTGGCCCTTCTATGGCTGGGTGTTCGCCAGGATGCCGAGGCGACCGTTCAGATTCCGGCCTGGGAGCCGGAGCAACGCCCGTTTGTGGTTCTGGATGCAGGCCACGGAGGCCATGACGGCGGGGCCGTATCAGGGGAAATTTTGGAAAAAAATCTCGCTCTCATGCTCACGCTACAGCTTCGGGACGAGC
>DASWXG010000751.1:0-17704 GCA_036405615.1 Prosthecobacter sp.
ATTGACGATGCCTTCATGGACAGCTTCCTCTACGTGAAGCCAACCGGCACAGCCCTGAACGAAAAGGTGGGTGCCTGGACCCAGGCGGAAATGGAGCGCGCCTCTTTCGAATGGCGCCGCCAGTTCCGTGGCGATGCCCCGGCCAAGGCTGACAAGGACATCAGCGAAGCTGACATCGCGGCCAATAACCTGGTGCTGTGGGGCGACCCGCAGAGCAACGCAGTGCTGGCGAAGATCATCGCCAAGCTGCCGGTCGAGTGGACCAAGGACAAACTGGTGGTCAATGGCAAGACCTATGATGTGAACAGCCAGGCTCCGGTGCTGGTGTATCCCAACCCGCTGAACCCCAAGCGCTATGTGGTGATCAACAGCAGCTTCACCTACCGCGAGTATGACTACCTCAACAATGCCCGCCAGGTGGCCAAACTTCCCGACTGGGCGGTCATTGACCTGAGCAAGCCGAAGTCCACTCGCGCCTCAGGCGGAGTGCCGGACGCAGGTTTCTTCAATGAAGCCTGGCAGTGGAAGAAGTAATCCGAATTGCCAGTATGTTTGGGCGGTCCCGGGTCTGCGGAAAGCAGGGCGGGACCGCCTTCGTTTATCCAGATATCACCCCGGCCAGTGAATGGCCTAACGTCTGATTTGTCCTGCATGAAAACTCTTCTGTTTGCTCTGTGCGTTCCCGTCCTTGCGCTGGCTGCACCCAAGCCGCTGTTCCAGTCCAGGCTGATCACCGCAGAGACGCCCGGCCATGCCGTGGAAGTGGACATTGGCCTTGACGGTGCCCGGGAAATTTTCCTGGTAGTCACGGACGGAGGCAACGGCATCGGCGGTGACTGGGCCGACTGGGCGGAGCCACGATTCGTCAAAGCCGATGGTTCGGAGATCCGTCTGACCGAGGTGGAGTGGAAATCTGCAGTCTCCGGATGGGGCAGCGTAAGGGTGAATGCCAACGCTGGCGGCCAGCAGTTGCGCAGCGCGGGCCGTTCCGTCGAATACGGCATCGGCACTCATTCCAACAGCGTGATTGCCTACAATGTCCCGGAGGGGGCTGTCCGCTTCAAGGTGCTGGGCGTGCTGGATGAAGGCGGCACACGGCAGAAAATTGGGTCCAGTGTGGACTTTCGCGTTTACAAAGAAAATCCGGGACCGCTCGCTGCCAGCAGCGCCGGTGGTGTGAACCATGAACCCGAAGCTGCCACAGAACAGCTGGATGTACACGAGGCTCTGCAAGTGCAGCTCTTTGCCAGCGAGCCCATGGTTCTAAGCCCCTCCAGCATGGATGTGGACCATCGCGGCCGGGTCTGGGTCTGTGAGGTGGTGAACTATCGCAAACACAGCGGGGAAAGGGCAGGTGGCGACCGCATCCTGATTCTGGAAGACACTGATGGTGATGCCAAGGCCGACAAAAGCACGGTGTTTTATCAGGGGAAGGATGTGGACAGCGCCCATGGCATTTGCGTTCTCGGCAACCGCGTGCTGATCTCCTGCGGAGATGACGTTTTCTGGCTCATTGATGAGAACGGGGACGATAAGGCGGACCGCAAGGAGCTGATGTTTGCCAAGATCGGCGGGGCCCAGCATGACCACGGGATCCACGCTTTCCACTACGGCCCGGATGGCCGTCTGTATTTTAACTTTGGGAATGCAGGCAAACAGCTCTGCGACAAAGACGGCAAGCTGATCACCGACATCCACGGTGTGAAATGCACCAACCAGAACAACCGGCCTTATCAGGAAGGCATGGTGTTCCGTTGTGATCTGGATGGTGGCAACGTCGAGTTGCTGGCGTGGAACTTTCGCAACAACTGGGAAGTCGCCGTGGACAGCTTTGGCACGCTCTGGCAGTCGGACAATGATGACGATGGAAACCAGGGTGTCCGCATCAACTACGTCATGGAGTTTGGCAACTACGGCTACCGAGATGAGATGACCGGCGCAGGCTGGCAGTCGCCACGTCTCGGCTGGGAAAGCGAGGTGCCGCGCCGTCACTGGCATTTAAACGATCCCGGCGTGGTGCCCAATCTGCTGCAAACGGGTGCAGGCAGCCCCACGGGCATGCAGGTCTATGAGGGCAGCCTGCTGCCGGAGACTTTTCGCGGCCAGCCCATTCATTGCGATGCAGGTCCCAATGTGGTGCGGGCTTACGTCACTCATCCCGACGGGGCAGGTTACGCCGCTGAGGCTGTTAACATTCTCCAAGGGGCACGCAATCGCTGGTTCCGCCCCAGTGATGTTGCGGTAGCCCCTGATGGCAGCCTCATCGTGGCCGACTGGTATGATCCTGGCGTCGGAGGTCATGGTATGGGAGATGTCACCCGCGGCCGCCTGTTCCGCGTCACGGTTGCTTCCGCTTCTGGTTACAAGAACGAGGGGGCCAGGGCGCTTGAAAATCCGGATCAGGCCATGGAGTGGCTGCGGTCCGCCAATGAAGACCGGAGATGTTTGGCGCTGGAAAGCCTCCGGAAGTTCCGCAAGCTGGGCATTGATGTGGATCAGAATCTGAAGCGCCTGTTTGCCGACAAACAGGCCAAGCCCCTGTTCCGCGCACGTGCCCTTTGGGCGCTGGCAGATCTGTCCAGGATCGAACCAGTGCTTCCAGCTGACGCCAAGTTTGACATCGAAATGTCCTCGCTGGTGAACACGGCGCTGGCCGATGCAGATGAAAATTTGCGTGTGACCGGCGTGCGTGTGGCCCGGCAGTTATGGCAGAAAGACCAGGCGGAGAGGTTGCGGGAACTGGTTGCGCAGGCCGTCAAGAATCCTTCTCCTGCGGTCAGGCGTGAAGCGGCCCTGGCTCTGCGGTTTGATACCAGTGGGGCAGGGGATGAACTGTGGGCAGATCTGGCAGTGCAGACACCCGATAAAGATCGCTGGATGATCGAAGCCCTGGGCATCGGAGCGGATCTGAGGTGGCCCCTGCGCATCCAGGCCATGATGGCCCGGGAGCCTCAAGTTTGGAAGACTCCGGGCACCGCCCAGGAGCTGCATCTCGACAGCCGTTCGCCATTGTCTCCGGGCTACCTTGCCGGGCTTCTGGTGCATGGCAAGACAAGCGGGACTCCTTTGACCTCCTCGCAGTCGCTGCGCATCCTCCGTGCCTTGCAGTTGCAGGCCTCGGACCCGCTACTTCAGAGTGAAGTGGCGGTGGCTGCCCGAAAGATTTTTCATGGGGCGGATGACGAATCGGCCCTTGCTGCTGCGACTCTGCTTTCCCGGGACGTCATCAACAAGGAGCCCGCTAACAAAAAGCGTCTCGACGCCCTGCTTAAACCCGTCATTGGAAAGCCAGAGTTCATCACCCTGGTGGAAAAGCTGAACCTTTCCGGTTTTGAAAAAGAGCTGCTGGACTACATCATCGCGCATCCGGATGCTCCGGAGTCGGTCAATGCCGCCCGTCTCCTGGCAGCCAATGCAGGGAATACCCTCGCAGTGTTGAAATCGGTCGATGCCGAATCCGCCAAGTCCTTGATCGCGGCTCTGGGCCGGGTCAGTGACCGGGCTTCGGTGGCCGTCATGAGCCAGCACTTCTGGCCTGAAAAACGTGAAGATGTCCGCCGTGCCATTGTCGACGCGCTTGCCCTCTCCGGTGAGGGCGGAAGGCTTATCTTGCGCTGGCAGGGCGAGGGCAAGTTTCCCGAAGCTTTCAAAGAGCAGGCGGCCCTGGCGCTCAGCCGCTCGACGGATGCCGGTGTGAGAAATCAGGCTGCCACGGAATTGCCGCTTCCTGCTGCGCTGGGACTGGCGGACTTTCCAAAACTGCCGGAACTCCTGAAACTGAAAGGCGATGCGGCCAAAGGCCAGGCCATGTTCATGCAAGGCGGGTGCGTGGCCTGCCACCGGGTGAAGGGGCAGTATGTGGACTTTGGACCTGATCTGAGCACCATCGGCGGCAAGCTGTCAGCCGAAGGCCTTTTCACCGCGATCCTGTATCCCAGTGCGGCGGTGGAGCACAGCTTTGTCGGCCAGGAGGTGACCACGAAAACAGGCCAGACATTGCTGGGATACACCATCAGCGAAACCGACGCCGAACTGACGCTGCGTATTGCTGGTGGAGCGGCCCAGCCAGTGCCGAAATCGTCCATCACCAAACGGCAGAAGATGACCCAGTCTCTGATGCCGCCGGGGCTTGCCGCGACTCTGGGTGCCCAAGGTCTGGCGGATCTGGTGGCCTGGTTGCAGACGCTGAAGTGAAAGGCCTCAGCGCCTTCTGCGGAAGAACAGAGCCATCAGGCCGAAGGTCACAAACAGGACCCGTGAAGGCTCTGGTACAACGACGTAGATGACGCCGT
This sequence comes from Prosthecobacter sp., assembly GCA_036405615.1. Lineage (GTDB taxonomy): Bacteria > Verrucomicrobiota > Verrucomicrobiia > Verrucomicrobiales > Verrucomicrobiaceae > Prosthecobacter. The sequence continues at coordinate 4,293 of DASWXG010000751.1, forward strand.
GGCTGAGGAACTGGTTGGTCTCAAAATACCAGCCGTTTCCGGCGATGGCGGCATTGGCCGCGCTCAGGTCCAGATCGGCCAGTGTGAAGGAGCCCGCTCCACCGGCACCGTCGGCATCCAGATTGAGAGCTGTCACCCAGTCGAGCAGATTGAAGACATCGCCCAGTTGGGGAATGTAACCGGAGACGAGTTCTACCTTCAGAGTGCTGCCAGCATTGAGGCCGAGAGTGCCGTTGACCTGGATGCTGTCATACAAACCGCCCGACCCCGCATTGGCGAAGTAAACAGGATCGCCTGCTGCCAGCGGATTGTTCAGATTGTTGATGGTGCCACCCAGCTGGAACAGCGCCCGCAGAGAAGGGGAACCACCGGCAAGCGTCAGGTTGTTAAACGTCAGTTCGCCCGTGCCATTGCCGGCATTGGCCAGGGTGCCGGTAGAGTCTCCAGGGCTTAGATAGCTGGTGCCGCCGACATTCAGCAAACCATTGACAGTACCCTGGCCGGAAAGCACCTGGGAGGTCAGAGGGTACGATCCGCCCGTGCGGCCAGAAATGCTGAAGGTGGCTCCCTGGTCCACCTGGATCCATGGAGTGCCGGTGAGATTGCCCGTGCCGCTGAGGGCCAGCGTTCCGGCCCGGATGGTGGTCTTGCCCGTGAAGTTGCTGACGTTGGCTGTGGGGGCTGCCGAGTTGTAGGTGTTCGTCAGGGTCAGTGTGCCGCTGCCATCTTTCACCAGCGCGAGGTTGCCGGTGATCTTGCCGTTGAAGGTGCTGTTGGCGGACTGGTTAACGGTGAGCGTAGAGGTGCTGGCGTTGTTGGAGTTGTGCACGCTGACCACATCGTTGGCCGAATTGGGAACCACGCTAGTTAGACCGCCGAGGGTCTGGTCGAACCCGTTGAGGTCAAACATGGTGGTTTCGGTCACTGTGTTCGCGGTGTAAACCGTCAGCGCCGTGGTGGAGGGCAGGCTGTTGGAAATGCCAAGGCGCAGAGTGCCTCGTATGATCTGGGTGGAACCTGTGTAAGTGTTGATGCCGCCCAGTTGCACGACGCCGCCAGCACCGGCTGTTGAAATCGCCAGGCTGTTGGTGGCGGCAGAGCCGTTCTGAATGACGCCATTGACCACCAGCAGGGAGTTGGAAAGCCCGCCGATGCGCGCCAGGTTGCTGCCCAGGATGACATTTCCGTTCCAGGTCGCGCTGGCATTGGTGTTCACCTGCAAGGCACCGTTGTTGCCATTGCCGTTGCCGTTGATGGTCACGGTTTCGCCCGTGACAGTGACCCCATTTTCCAGTCTCAGCCCAGCGCCCGATGCGACTGTGGTGGTGCCCAGGGCGCTGCCGAGGGCCTGGTTGTGGTTGACGGCCAGGGTGCCTGCATTCACCAGAGTTTCACCCGTGTAGGAATTGCTGCCGGAAAGCGTCAGCGTGCCTGTGCCGAGTTTGGTCAGCGCTCCGGCGCCGGAGATGCTGCCGCCATAGGTGGTGGTCTGGGCTTGCACATCCAGGGTGCCGCCTCCGGCCTGCAAGGTGATGCCCCGGTTCGAGCTTAGGGTCAGGGACGCGCCCCACTGCAGGGTGCCGCCATTGAAGGCGATGTTGCCTGCCTGGGCCGATGCTGGCACCGCGCCGAGGCTGCGATCCGCGCTGATGCGGACGATGCCGCCATTGATGAAGGTGCCGCCGGAATAGTCGCTGGTGGTTCCGGCGAGGACAAGGGTGCCGGGGCCGTTTTTGGTGACGCTGACCGTTCCGCCCGCGCCGTTGTCACGGATGATGGAGTTCACCGTGATGGTCTGGCTGGCTGTCTGATCGGAGAACAGCAGCTGGCCTGCGGTTCCTGCTGTGGTGCCGCCTGCGGTCAGCACACTGCCGTTGTTAGCGGCGGCGCCGATGGTCAGGTTGCCTGCACCGGCGGTCAGCATGATACCCCCGGAGACACCCAGCCTCAGAGTGTCGCCATTGGCGGTTCCGATGACTGCTGCTCCTGCGGCAGATTGGATCAAAGTACTGATGTTCGTGGTTCCGCCCGTGACCGCTGGCGCGATGTTGCCGGAGGTGCCTCCATCCACAATCTTCACATGAGCATTCCCATTGTTAGGCAGCGGGCCGACCGCACCAGCTCCGCTGCTGAAATTGGTGATCTGCTGATAGCCGGTGAAGGCTACGATGTTGCCGCCGGAGACACTGGCCCAGTCGGTCCCGTTCACGGTGGCCCAACCACCCAGAATGCCGCTGGCGTCATTGGCCGAAGTGGTGCGGATGCCGTTGGTCACACTCTGTGTGCCGGACGGAAGGACGAAGTTGATGGTACCGCCATTCTGCTGGGTGATGGTACCGAGATCCAGCACGAGGTCTTGCGGCGTGGTGGCATTCCTGACCAGGGAGATGGTCGAGTTCCCACTGGTGACCGTCGTTCCATTGAAGGTCTGGCTGTTTGCAGCACTGGACCCGCCTGCAAGGGAGAGTGTGCCGCCATTCATGATCAAGGCAGAGGCGCTGTTGATGATGTTTGAAGCCGGGGCACCTGCTGCGGCAAAATTGAGATGGAGCGTACCGCCGCCGACTGTGGTGTTGCCCGTGTAGGTGTTGGTTCCTGAAAGGCTCTGGGTGCCTGGGCCGGTCTTGTTGACGGCCAGTTTGCCGCCGCCTGTGCCGTCGGCGAGCACGCCTGCATAGGCATAACTCTGGCCCGTGGCCGTCTGAATGGTAAGAGTGGCATCGGCGGCACCGCCGTTTTCAGTCACCACGCCTGTGCTCACGGCCGCATTAAGACCTCCAACGGCTGAGGACGTGCCCACCAGCGAGAGCAGCTTGCTGTTGGCATTGCTGGCAAAATTGACTGCATTGGGTGAGGATGCGTTGAGCGCACCTGCGCTGCCAAGGATCAGTCGGCCCTGAGTCAGGTTAACACCGCTGGTGAAGGTGTTGTTACCGCTGAGTGTCCAGGTGCCTGTGCCAGACTTGGTGATGGAAAGCGAATTGGAAATGTTGCCGCTGATGGTCCCGCTATCGCTGCCCTGAAGGATGATGGAGTGCCCGCTCCCGGCGATGTCGGTGCCGTTGACGTTTCCAGAGATGAGGAGCTGGCTGCCTGCTGCCGTTTCAAAAGTGAGGGTGGACAGCTCGGCCGCCTGGATGCCTCCGGCCCAGGTGTTGCTGCCTTCCGTGCTGGCGAGAAGCGGCGTGATGAGAAGTTCTCCGGAGACAGTGACACCTCCCGCAAGTTCAACCCGGGTTCCGCTGACCGCCCGGGTGCGCCCGTCGGCACTGCCCAGCGCTTGGGCATGGCGGATTTCCAGCGTACCCTGGCTGAGAACGGTTTCTCCGGTGTAAGTGCTGGCCCCAGCAAGCACCAGCTTGCCAGTGCCGGTTTTGTTCAGAGCGCCGCTGCCGCTGATGGGGCCTGCATAGTAGGTGTTACCCGTTGAAGTATCCAGAGTGCCGCCGCCGCTTTGCAGCAAGATGCCCCGGTTGCTGCTGAGGGAAGGACTGGCGGAAGTGCCCGAATAGGCAAACTGGAGGGTGCCGCCATTGAAGGTGATGTTGTCGGGATCCGGGGTGGATGGCACCGCACCAAGGCTCTGGTCGCCGGAGATGCGCAGGATGCCTGCATTCAAAACGGTGCCGCCGGTGTAGGTGCTCGCCGTTCCGGTCAGAGACTGTGTGCCTGTACCGGTCTTGATGAGGGTGAGGGCTCCTCCGCCTGTCCCGTCGGCAATGACACCCCGGAAGCTGACATCGGTGGTGTTGGCAAGAGTGAGCGAGGCGGCTGTCGCACTGGCGTTTTGGATGACCACGCTGTCTGTGGCACTCAGGGAAGAAAGGCCTGCCGCAGCGACGGAAAAACCGTTGAGAGTGACGGTCTTGGCGTTGGCATTGTTGGCAAAGGTCAGGAGATTCGGAGCAGCCGTGTTTAAGGCTCCGGCATGGCCGAAGCCGAGTGTGCCAGCGCTGAGTGTGACCCCGCCTGTAAAGGTGTTTGCTCCGGCCAGAACGATGGTTCCGGCGCTGCCGTTGGTATTGATGTTCAGGCTGCGGCTGCCTCCTGATTCACCAATGGCCCCAGCCAGCGTGCCTGTGGGCGGAGATGCCACGCCGTTGGCTGAAATGCTGGAGTTGGCCAGAAGGGTGACAGGCCCCGACAGCGTGCGGTTTTGATCAAAGCGGATGGCTCCGCGGTTGCCGTTGCCCGTGCCAGCAATCTCGATGGGCACGTTCATCGCCCCGGTCTGCCCGTAGTTGATGACCAGGGTGTTATTGGTCTGTACATTGATTTTTGCCAGGCTGGTCAGCGAGGCGAGGTTGGTCACATTCAGAAACGTGCCGCCCGCACCGGCGACATTGGCCAGGGTCAGGGTGCCAGTCCATGTGTTGGCTCCGTTCATGGTGACGAGCCCGAGATCGGTGCCGTTCTTTTCAAAGGTGACGTTGTTACCGGCAAGGGCTGAATTGAAGGTCACACGCGCATTGCCGACGTTGGAGGTCGAGTTCGCCATGCGAATGAACGCACCGTCTGCCAGGGAGATGGTTCCGCCGGAAAACTGGTAGGAGCGGTTCTCCGTGGCGGTCAGGTCGATGGATTCAAACTGAAGCCCGGCGGCCTGAACGGTGCCGCTGACGTTGACGGTGGCTGCACCGGGTGATGTGCCTGCCACCCCCCCGTTTCCGAAGACTGCAATGGTCCCTCCCGCATTGTTCCAGGAGGTGTTGGCGGTGCCATTCCACCAGTTGGAATTGGTGGTATCCCACGTCCCCCCGCCATCGGTCACCGCAGCGCCGGTGCCATTGGCGTCCCACTGCAGTGTCTGGGCAGCCAGCGGACCTGCCGTAGCGGTCAGCAGCAAAATGCCGAGAAGGTGACCGGAGGCAACGCGAGCTGCCCGGCACCCCGCGAAGGAGTTCAGGATGGCAATTTTCATGGTTGGGGGTGCCGAGTGTAACGCCGGGGGGCCGGATTTTCAGCAGAAACGTACGCAAACGCCTCAGGATAAGGGAAAACCCCATCCTGAGGCGACAGTTGCGCAAGTTGAAAAGAGGGACGGGATCAGTCCTCAGCCCGGAGAGCTTCCTCGGCTTCCAGTCCAAAAAGGAACTCAAAGTCCGACTTCTCCAGAGTGCTGGAGAATCCGCCTTCGCCCAGGATGTTGGCGGACATGAGGCTCTTTTTCTGCTGCAAGAGCATGATTTTTTCCTCGATGCTGCCTTTGGTGATCATGCGGTAGGCCATCACCGGCTGGGTCTGGCCAATACGGTGAGCACGGTCAATCGCCTGGGCTTCGACCGCAGGGTTCCACCAGGGGTCATAAAGAATGACGTAGCTGGCGGAAGTGAGGTTCAGACCGCTGCCGCCCGCTTTGAGCGAGAGGAGGAAGACGCTCGGATCCGGGTCTTCCTGGAAGTTTTGGACCACCTCGGAGCGGTTGTTCGTGCTGCCGGTGAGCCAGTAGTGAGGGATTTTCATCTCATCCAGCTTGTCGCGGATGATGGTGAGCATGCTCACGAACTGGCTGAACAGCAGCACCTTGTGCCCTTCGGCATGGAGGCCTTCGATCAGTTCCAGGGTGGAGGTGAGCTTGGCGCTGTCCTCGTCTGTGGCGGACTTGTCCACCAGTCCGGGGTGACAGCAGATCTGGCGTAGGCGGGTGAGGGCCTGGAGGATGGCAAAGCGTTTCTGGGCCAGCACTTCAAAGCCGGACGAGGTGAGCACCATGTGCTGGGCTTTGGCCAGTTCTTCGCGGTAGAGGCGCTCCTGGGTGCCGGTCATTTCGCAGAGCATGGCCTCCTCGCTTCGTGCGGGAAGATCCTTGGCCACCTGGGATTTGGTGCGGCGAAGCAGGAAGGGTTTCAGACGTGCCGAAAGCCGTTCGCTGGCCTTGGCATCCTTGCGGCGGTCAAAGTTCCGGTGGAAGTAGTTGCGGTCGCCCAGGGCGCCTGGGGCGGCGAAGGTCATCAGGCTCCACAAGTCCAGGAGGCGGTTTTCCACAGGCGTACCGCTGAGCACCAGGCGGTTTTCCGCCTTCAGCTGACGTGCGGCGCGGGCGGCCTTGCTGTCGGGGTTCTTGATGTGCTGGCCTTCATCCAGAATGACAGCGAGCCATTTCACGGATTCAAGAAGCTCAATGCACCCGCGAAGTTGGGCATAGTTCAGAACCAGGACGTGGTAGTCCTTGTAGAGGCTTTCCAGGTCCAGCTCTTCCTTGTCGCGGAGAACCTGAACCTTCAGGCTCGGGGCGGCTTTGCCAAACTCTGTGGCCCACACGTCCAAGACCGACTTGGGACAGACGACGACGCAGGGCCATGCGCTGCGGTAGCGGCTGCGAAGCCAGAGAATCCACGTGATGCTCTGGATGGTTTTGCCCAAGCCCATGTCATCGGCCAGGATGCCGCCGAATTTGTTGAGGCTGAGGTAGGAAAGGAAGTGGAAACCTTCTTCCTGATAGGGGCGGAGGGTGACACCAAGGCCATCTGGCACCGGCGGGCGTTCATCCAGACGGGCCTGCTCCATGCGCTGGGTGAGCGTCTGCCAGGCGCGCGGATTGATGATCTCCTTGGCTCCCTGGCCGGTGAGCTGCCGCCAGTGAAGACGGTGGGCGTCATTGCCAAACTCGTCCATGTCCAGGCCCAGCTGGTCCATCATGGCTTGCTGCTCTTCGCTCAGCTCCAGCTTCACCCGGCGCCAGGTGCCGTCGGCCAGCTGAACGAAACCGCCTTTTGCAGCAATCAGCCGACGGATGTCGGCGGCTTTCAGGTCTGCGCCCTCGACCTCGAACACCATCTTGAGGTCAAACCAGTCAATGTTGGCCGTCTGGGTGGCTTCGATCCGGACACGGGCCACGAGAGGGTCCGCCAGAATGGATTGCAGGCGTTCATCAGCCGTCAGTGTCATCCCTTCCGGCAGAGATTTGGCCCAGGTATTGAACTGGTCCGGGAAGGTCTTGGTCAGCCGGACGCGAAATCCTTCGTGCTCCGGGTCATAGACCGGCCGCATTTCCTGAAGGGTGGCTTCGGCGACTCCGAGAGCGGTGCGGTCGCGGCAGATGATGCTGTCATCGTCATCGGAACGGGCCTGCTCCGTCGGCTGCCAGCCGCCGTAGCGAAGGACCTCGCGGACGACACCGTCCGGCGTGGCGGCCTCCACCTGGAAAACGGCGTGTTCCGTACTGGTGGCGTGGGAGCGGGCGATGCAGCCCGCCTTTACCGCCACATGCAAAGGTTCATGCCGGATGCGGGCTGCAATGTCAGCGGGCAGGGGAAGCCCGAGCTTGTCCAGAAACGCGATGCCGTCCTGGGTGGCGAGGGCGTTCAGCGGGATGACGGTGGCACCTTCCAGCTTGGTCTCTTCGGGAAACCAGAGAGGGCCGGTGAAGACGGAGTCGGAGGCGAGATAGAGGGTTTCTGCGCCATGCATGACCCGCAGGGGCATGGGGGCTGCAGAACCGTCTGCCTGCACTAGGACCAGATGAAGCTGGCCGCTGGCGGCATCTTCATCACTGCTCCACCGGAGAGGCTCGGCCACCCGGCGGAAGGGCATTTCATCCAGAGTCAGCAGGCGTGCCTGGAGGGCGGGCTGCTGGAACAGAGTGCCGAGCCAGCGGCTGTGGTTTTCCAAATCAAAACGGCAGATCTCGCCTGGGTTGGCCCCTGTCTGGCCAGCACAGGCCAGCAGCAGCAATTCCCCGGCTGCAGGCAGATTCAGCGCACCGCGTTCATACTCGTTTTCCAAAGAGGCGAGTTCAGCCCCGGCCACATTTCGGAAGGATTCTTCACTTTCCTGGCGGATCTGCAGACGTGCTTCCGCTGTGGTGATGATGAGCCGGAAATCCACGCTGCGGCGCTGGCGGGGACCGTGGTCGGCCAGGCTGCGCAGAAGCTGGCGGATGCGTTCGCGCCACAAAGGCAGCGTGCGTTCCTGGCGCCAGGCACTCAGACGGGCACGTACCGCCTCCAGGTCCACACTGTTGCGGAGGAAGGACGGGGCGGGGAGATTTCGCTCCTGGAGGGCGAGGGCGACATACTCCCAGAACTCCTTCAGATTGACGGGAGGTTCAGGCCACAGAGCCAGGGGATCCACACTCTGGATGCTCCAGCGGGGATGCAGGCGGACCATGTCCTGGTCATAGATCTGGCCGCTCTGGCGGACGCGTTGAAAACGCTTCTCCAGCTTGCTGAGGTAACCTTCCTCTTCAGGGGAAAGCTGGCGGGCCAGCCGTCGTTCCAGCATCAGCTGGAAGGTTTCCTCGGGGGGGAGGGAAGGAGTGGTCCCATTGGTCTGAGTTTGCCGGGCCAGCCGTCTTTGGGCGGCGACCAGGGTCGCGCACAGAGCCAGCTGGTGCAAGGGCGCGTCATCACAGTCGCTTTCGCCCTGCCATTTGTCTGCCTCCAGGGACCAGCGGACGTTCGCCCGCTGCTCATCCAGGACCACCTCGGCCAGCACTTCGTCTTCCACGATGTCGAGGCCGCGGATGGAGTCGTCGTCTGCCAGCCGCTCCGCTTCCTGGCGGATACGGGAATCAAAAGACTGAAGAAGACCAGGGAGGGATGTAGCAAAGTCAGGCATGGGCACAAGGTCCGCCGGTTGTGCACCGGGGGAACTGGTTGCCTTAGCACAGCGTTCCGCCGCGCGCCAGAGATGTCTTGATGTTAAGGCGGATTGAGCGCGGAAAACGGCCGGCGGGATACGGCATGGAATTTGCAGAATCAAAAAAAGCCAAACGCCGGTCAAGAAATCCTTTGTGCGAGTGTTGTATTTTACCGCCATGAAAATCCCGCCCCAGGAGACCGTTTTCCTCAGGAATCTCTACGCCACGCCAGCTGACTGGCAGAGAGATTTGTTTTATTCGGTGGTGCGTGCAGGCCATTTGAAGGCGGGTATGGAACACCGTATCCAGCGGGAAACTTACCCAGGCCATGAGTTGATCCTGTGCCTGAGCGGGCAAGGGTGGGTACAGGTGGCGGGCAAACGTCACGAGGTGGGGCCAGAGCAGCTTGTATGGGTGAACTGCCATCACCCGCACACTTATGGGGCGGTGGCCAAGGATCCTTGGGAAGTCTATTGGGTGCGTGCTGAGGGCAGGTCCCTTGACCGCATTTCGCAGTTGTTGGAGGTGAGGACGATGCCGGTTTTTTCCGGGTTCGACTCCGCCGGAGCAGCAGGGGAATTTGTCCGCAGCTTTGATTACCTGGAGGGAAACCGCCCGTGTGACGCAGCCCATGTGAACGCGGCCATTGCGGCGATCATCGCCAAGGCTTTCGATGCGCGGCTCTCAGACCCGGACCTCATCCGCCCCGACCTGCCGGTGCCGGTGCAGAAGGCGCTGGAAAAAATGCGCCTCTATTTTCACCAGCCCATCCGCGTGGTGGAACTGGCCCAGCTGGCCGGGATGAGTGAAAGTCATTTCAGCCGCCAGTTCAAGGCGGCCATTGGAACCAGCCCGATCGACTGGCTGCGCCGTGAACGCATCAACCAGGCCAAGCGGCGGCTCATCGAGTCTGACGACCCGGTGAAGGAAATCGCCCGCCAGGTGGGTTATGCGGACCAGTTCTTTTTCAGCAAGGACTTCAAACGCATGACCAAGCTGACCCCTACGCAGTTCCGGGACCAGGAACGTCAGGTCTGAAACGGGGCCAGTTCTGCCTTCAGCCGTTCCATGGGCAGACCCATGACATTGCTCCAGGAACCTTCATGATGGTCGAGGATCATCTCGCTGGCTTGCTGGATGCCGTAGGCACCCGCTTTGTCGAGCGGGTTCACCTGGGAATGGTAGGCCCGGATGGTCTCATCCGTCAGCGGGAGGAAAACAACATCGGTGATCACGTGAAAGCCATGGGCGACAGGACCCTCTTCACTGGCAAAATAGACGCCGGTGCAGACTTGGTGATGGCGGCCTGACAGGCGCCGCATCATGCTCAGGGCTTCGTCCATGTCCTTGGGTTTCCCCAGCGGATGGCCGTCCACATAGACCAGGGTGTCAGCACCAATGACCAGGGCATCGGGACGGAGGGCAGCCCCCGCCACGGCCTTGCGGCGGGCATTTTCCACGGTCAAAGCCTCCGGTGTCAGAGCCGGGTCATGGGCCTCCTCCACCTCCGGCAGCACGATGTCAAAGCTGTACCCAGCCTCGCGCATGAGTTCCACACGGCGGGGCGACTGGGAGGCAAGAACGAGGGGCAGTTTCAAAACCGGATTGCTCATGTCCCCTGCTCCTCAATCATCAGGACTTCGTCGGCGCGCAGCAGGGACAGACGGTCCTGAAAGGTGCGGTAGCGGTAGTAGCCGGTCTTGGTTTCAAACTCAGGCCGCCCCCGGCAGAGATACTGGCGGCCGTCTTTGAGCGTGATTTTGTAACTGCCGGAGGACTGGCAGCCGGCCAAAAGGAAGGCCAGCACCACGATGCCGAGAGAATGCAAAAGCAGGGTCATGCAGGAAGAACGCTTCCCAAGGAAAAACATTCGCACGGTTTCGCAAGTCCGCTTATATCCAGCGCCCATGTCCGCCGCCACCTTTCTTCAAGAATTCGTCCGTAACTGGAAGACGGTCGGGGCGGTGGCACCTTCCAGTCTTGCCCTGGCAGAGCGGATGATGGAGTCGGCGGAAGTCGGCCGGGCAAAGCACGTGCTTGAACTCGGACCTGGGACGGGTGCCTTTACCGCCGCCATTCAGGATTCCATGCCTCATGGTTCATCCTACCTCGGCATTGAGCTGAACGAGACGTTTGTGTCCCAGCTTAAGCCGCGTTTTCCCAAGCTGGATTTCCGCATTGCCGGGGCCCAGGAATTCGATTTTGCCAGCTATCTGGCGGATCGCGGGCCCTTCGATGTCGTCGTCAGCGGCCTTCCATGGACCGCGTTTCCGCGCAGTCTGCAGGAAGCCATCTTGGGTAACGTCCTGCCGCATCTCTGCGAGGGCGGGCGTTTTGCCACTTTTGCCTATTACGGCTTTCATCGCCTGCCAAGCGGCATGCGCTTCCGGGGCCTGTTGCACGAGCGCCTGCCGGGCGTGGAAACCAGCCGGGTGGTGTGGGGGAATGTGCCTCCTGCGTTTGTTTACGTGGGGCGCAAATAGGCGGCAGGTCTGCTGCTGATTTTACTGCATCATGGCCTGAGGGGTGTCTTCCTGGAAGACGAATGTGCGCAGCGCTGCCAGTCTGGGGGTGCGCATTTGAGGATCTTCATCCAGGGTCTTTTCCGCCAGCTGCCGGGCCAGCCTTACCAGGCGGGTGTCGGCCAGCAGTTCGGCAAAACGCAGCGGGGCCTGGCCGCTTTGGGATTTGCCGAGGATGTCCCCGGGACCGCGCCGCTTCAGGTCTTCTTCGGAGATGCGGAAGCCGTCGGTGGTCTCTTCCATGATGGCGAGCCTGGCTTTGGCTTCCTCATCCTTGTCTTTGACGAAGAGCACGCAGTAGGAGGTGTGTTCGCCGCGCCCGATGCGCCCGCGCAGCTGGTGCAGCTGCGCCAGGCCGAAACGCTCGGCATTGTGAATGAACATCACGGTGGCATTCGGCACGTCCACGCCCACCTCTACGACCGTGGTGGACACGAGGACCTCGGTTTTGCCGGAGCGGAAATCGCGCATGACCTGGTCCTTCTCCTCAGCGTTCAGCTTGCCATGCAACAGGCCTACCTGGAAGTGTGGTAAAAGTTTGCTCCATTCTTCATGGCCTTTTTTGGCGGCTGTTGCATCCAGCTTTTCCGACTCCTCGATCAACGGATAAACGAGATACCCCTGCCGCCCTTCCTCGAGCTGTTCGGCCAGAAATTTGCCGGCTTCCTTCAGCTTGGAGGCAGGTCTTACTTTGGTGATGATCTTGCCGCGTTCTTTGGGCCGTTCGTCAATGGTGGACACGTCCAGGTCGCCATACACCGTTAGCGTGAGCGTGCGCGGGATGGGCGTGGCGGTCATCACCAGCACATCCGGTGTGTTGCCTTTCTGGATCAGACGCGCGCGCTGGGCGACGCCAAATTTGTGCTGCTCATCAATCACCACCAAGCCCAGATTTTGGACCAGTGATTCGTCGTGAAGGAGGGCATGGGTGCCGATGATAATTTCCGCCTTTTCCGTGGATTTTTCCCGATCTCCATTCGTAGTCTTGGCACCCGCACGCGGGACGCGCGCGCTCCATAGTTCCATCCCGCCGGCTTCGCTGCGGTTGCCGGTGCGCAGCGCGACCGTCAGGCCCAGAGGTTCCAGCCATTTGCGGGCATTGATGAAATGCTGCTCGGCCAGGATCTGGGTGGGGGCCATCAGGGCGGCCTGCTTGCCGGACTCCACCGCGCCCAGCATGGCGGCAAAGGCGACCACGGTCTTGCCGCTGCCGACGTCTCCATGCAGCAGGCGGTTCATGGGCGCGGGACTGGCCATGTCCTTCTGGATTTCACCGAGAGAGCGTTTTTGCGCGCCGGTCATTGCAAACGGAAGCGCGGCCTCAAAATCCCGGGCCAGGTTGCCTGCCACATGCGCGTGACCTCCTGATTCCAGCACGGCGCGTCTTCGCCGGACGACGCGGAGCTGATAGCCGTAAAACTCCTCCAGCGCCAGATAGCGACGGGCCTTCTCCAGACTCTCCATGTTTTCAGCAAAATGGACTGCCTTCAATGCCCGGGCCCGCGTCCAGCCGGCGAACTCGCCCTGGGCGCTCGGCGTGGGCAGCAAATCGGGGGTGAATTCATCCCCGAGGACTTGCATCACATGCCAGGCGGCCGTGCGCAGATTCTTCTGTGTGACGCCCGCCTTGAGCCGGTACACGGGCGTGATGCGTCCGCTGTGAATGACCGCGGTTTCTTCGTCATCCCCCAGCACTTCATATTCGGGATGGTCCATGAGCAACCGCCCCTTAAACTCCTTGACCTTGCCGTAAATGATCAGCTTTTGACCTTCGGCAATGGACCGGCTCATGAAGGACATGTTCCACCAGCGGAGTGTCAGCAGGCCGCCCATGGCGGCCCCTCCCACAGGCTCCACCTGGGCTTCGAAAAGGCCGGAGCCACGCCTGCCTCCAAAGTATCTATTGCCGGTTTTGACCACCTGCACCTGATAGCAGGCGGCTGTCTCGCTGACGTCAAAGCTGGCTCCCTCCATACGCCGCCGGTCTTCGTGGCGGAAGGGCAGCCAGTTCAGGACATCGGTTGCGGTCAGCACCTGTTCTTTGGCCAGTGCCTTGATGACCGGGACGGGCAGCCCGGGAACGTCGGAAAGGGGGGCATCTGGAGAAAGCGGCATGAACGATTGGGAAGAAGCCTGGAAAGATGACTCGCCTTTTCCGGCGAGTCCTGAAAATCTTGTGGAGCCTGCCAAAAATCATCCTGCCATGAACACCGGTCTGCATCTTGCCTCCCTGTATCGAGATCACGACACGGGTCGGGGGCACCCGGAGAGCCCGGCCCGGTACCAGGTTGTTGAAGAGGCGATGGAAC
>DASWXG010000752.1:0-5005 GCA_036405615.1 Prosthecobacter sp.
ATCTTTCGCACGCCCGGCTGCAGCTGGAGCGCTTTGAAGAGGTGCTGTCATTTTACCAGCAGCGCAGCCTGCCGTTCCCCATCCGGCACATGGCCAACAGCGCGGGTATCCTGCAGCTTCCCGAAAGTCACTTTGATCTCGTCCGCCCTGGCATCCTTCTGTATGGCGTGTATCCCAGCGATGAGTGCGTCACACCCGTTCCGGTGCAGCCTGCGCTCACCTGGAAGAGCCGCGTTGCTTATTTTAAGGTGGTTCCGCCCGGGCACCCGGTGAGCTACGGTTCCTCCTGGCAGAGTGATCATCCCGTGCGTGTCATCACCGTGCCGGTGGGGTATGGAGATGGTTATTTTCGTGCCCTCTCAAACCGCTCCGAGGTGATTGTGCGCGGTGTGAAATATCCGGTGGTCGGCCGTGTATGCATGGACCAGATGATGGTCAATCTGGAGCAGGGGACCGCCTACAACGGGGATGACGTGATCCTTCTGGGGACAGATGGAGGCGTGTCGATCTCGGCATCGGACCTCGCGCACTGGGCTGGCACGATCCCCTATGAGGTGCTGACAAACATCAACACCCGCGTGCCACGGATTTATCGCGGCGCATGAGGGGCCGCCGGAAACCCCGGTGCTGAAGACGGGCATAAAAAAACCGGCCACGCTTGGAGCATGGCCGGTTGGCAAAACGGGAGGGGCGGAAGATTAGCGCCAGCTCACAATGTCATCCTTGGTGAATTCCTGACGGTCAGCTCCGAAGCTGTAGATGGCCACGCTGGCGTTCAGGTATTCAGGAGCCTGGCTGGAGATCTTCTGGTCGTTGCTGCTCTTGTCCGGGTTCTGGAGACGGTTGTCAAAGTTGGTGTCGAGAGCGATCTTGTAAGGAAGGCCCCAGCTGTCCACAAGCTGGACCGGTGTGCCGTCGCCAGCGCCACCGCTCGGGTCGATCACGCCGAACTGGTTGTTCTTGGCTGCAGGCAGATCCAGGAACTTCAGCTTGCGAGGGTTCATGTTGGTGGACGCGCCACTGGTGTCCACATTGGCCATCAGGATGTTGATGGTGGGCTGGGTGGTGCCGTCCGTGAGAAAGGGTTCGAGGTCGGAATCACCGCCGGTGGCGCTGTTCGGGTCGATCGGGAAGCGGTTGTATTCCGTGCGGTAGTGGCCGATGGCCACCTGGATGTCCTTCATCGTCGCCTTGATCTTCAGCTCCTGGGCCTTGCGCATCACAATGTTCGTCACCGGCACGGCCAGCGAGACCAGGATGGCGATGATGACGATAACGACAAGCAGCTCAATAAGCGTGAAGCCGCGGCGAAGAATACGGGTGGTGAGCGGGGGGATTTTCATGGTTTGAAATGGTGCGGTTTTGATTCGGAGGAAGGGCGCGCAGCATGGCTGTGGAGTCCCGTCCTGGAATGAATTTATGTTAAATCAAAAACGCGGCTTCACGTCAATAGGCGTTCATGTGGCAGGGCCTCTTCATGGCTCCGCAGCGTGTCATGTTTGGCGTTATGCCGCGCGCGTTACGCCCGCCTTTGGGGCACGGCACCAACTTTTCATTGTCAACTAATGCTTGCATCCTATAATCGAAAGATAATTATCGGCGCTCAGTCCCAAACAAAAAACCAAACAAGCCCCGATAAGAACAACAACCTCTATGGCAAAAACAGCGAGCAAAGGCAGCAAGGCAGTTAAATACGTTTATTCCTTCGGAGCAGGAAAAGCGGATGGAGATGGCTCCATGAAAGCTCTGCTTGGCGGCAAAGGCGCCAACCTCGCTGAGATGAGCCGCATCGGTCTGCCGGTGCCTCCCGGATTCACCATCACCACGGAAGTTTGCACGTACTACTATGCGAACAAGCGCACCTACCCTGCCGATCTGCAGAAGCAGATGGAAGCCGGTGTCGCCGCCATGGAAAAAATCATGGGTGCCAAGTTCGGTGATGCCAAAGGCATGCCGCTTCTGGTCGCTGTGCGCTCCGGTGCACGTGACTCCATGCCCGGCATGATGGACACCATTCTGAACCTGGGTCTGAATGACGACACCGTCCTCTCCCTGGCCTCCGTCACCAAGAATGAGCGTTTCGCGTGGGACTGCTATCGCCGCTTCATCCAGATGTACGGCGACGTGGTGCTCGGCGTGCAGAAGCGCGAAGGCGAAGACCATGAGCCCTTCGAAGTCGTCATCGAAGGCTACAAGCATGAAGTTTACCACAAGGACATCATCGACAGCGACCTGACCGCTGAAGACCAGAAGGAACTGGTGAAGCGCTTCAAGGCTCTCGTGAAAGAGCGCACCGGCAAGGTGTTCCCGAACAACCCATGGGACCAGCTCCGCGGTGCCGCAGGTGCCGTGTTCGGTTCCTGGATGAATGACCGCGCGATCGTGTATCGCCGCAAGTATGGCATCCCTGCCGAGTGGGGTACCGCCGTCAACGTGCAGGCCATGGTGTATGGCAACACGGGCGACGATTCCGGTTCCGGTGTGGCTTTCACCCGTAACCCTGCCAATGGTGTGGACGAATTCTACGGTGAGTTCCTCATCAACGCCCAGGGTGAAGACGTCGTTGCCGGCGTGCGCACTCCTGAGCCAGTGCTGAAGCTGAAGGACGCCATGCCGAAGTCCTATGCAGAACTTCTGAAAGTGCGCTCTATCCTGGAGAAGCACTTCAAGGACGTTCAGGACGTGGAGTTCACCATCCAGCAGGGCAAGCTGTTCATGCTTCAGACCCGTAACGGCAAGCGCACCGCCGCTGCCGCCCTGAAGTTCTCCATCGACATGGTGAAGGAAAAGCTGATCGACTGGGAAACCGCCGTTCTGCGCAATCCTGCTGACCAGCTCGACCAGCTTCTGGCCCCGATCTTCGACGCTTCTGAAGTGAAGAAGGCAAAAGCCATCGCCACCGGCCTTCCTGCCGGCCCGGGCGCTGCTTCCGGCAAGGTTTATCTCAACGCTGACCGCGCTGTTGTCGCTGAGCAGAAGGGTGAAAAAGTCCTCCTCGTCCGTAACGAAACCAGCCCCGAAGACCTTCGCGGCATGATCGCTGCCGAGGGCATCCTCACCGCCAAGGGTGGTGTTTCCTCCCACGCAGCTCTCGTTGCCCGCCAGATGGGCAAGGTTTGTATCTGCGGTGCTTCCGCCCTGGAAATCGACTATGAAGCCAAGACCGTCACGGTCGCCGGCCAGACCTTCAAAGAAGGTGACTTCCTCTCCATCGACGGCACCAGCGGCACTGTGTATGCAGGCGAACTGAAGACCGCTCCTTCCGAGATCATCACCGGCACCATCGGTGGCGACAAGGCCGCCCAGGCCACGGAGAAGTTCAAGAGCTTCAACCAGCTTATGAAGTGGTGCTCCCAGGCCACCCGCCTGCAGGTCCGCACCAACGCCGACAACCCGGAGCAGACCCAGAACGCCATCGCGTTCGGCGCCCAGGGCATCGGTCTGACCCGCACGGAGCACATGTTCTTCGAAGGCGACCGTATCGACGCAGTGCGTGAGATGATCCTTGCAGAGTCCGAGGCCGCCCGCCGCGCTGCCCTTGGCAAGATCCTTCCTTACCAGCGTGAAGACTTCATTGGCATCTTCGAAGCCCTGAAGGGCCTGCCTGCCACCATCCGTCTGCTTGACCCTCCTCTCCATGAGTTCGTTCCTCATGACGAGAAGTCCCAGGCCGACCTCGCCAAGAAGCTGGGCATCACGACTGAGAAGGTTGTGTCCCGCGTCAACGCACTGCATGAATTCAACCCGATGCTCGGCCACCGCGGCTGCCGCCTCGGCATCGCCTACCCGGAAATCACTGAGACCCAGGCCCGCGCCATCTTTGAGGCCGCTGCTGAAGTCCAGAAGAAGGGCATCAAGGTGAAGCCTGAAGTGATGATCCCGCTGGTCGGCTTCAAGAAGGAGCTCGACCTCCAGGTCGCCATCGTTCATGAAGTCGCCGCCCAGGTGCAGAAAGAGCAGAAGGTGAAGCTGAGTTACAGCGTTGGTACGATGATCGAAGTGCCTCGCGGCGCTCTCACCGCCGACGAAGTCGCCCAGACCGCTGAGTTCTTCAGCTTCGGCACCAACGACCTTACCCAGACCGCTCTCGGCGTGAGCCGTGACGACATGGGCAATTTCTTGCTCCCTTACACGGAGAATGAAATCTTCAAGAAGAACCCCTTTGCCAGCCTCGACCAGACCGGCGTCGGCCAGCTCGTCAAGATCGCCATTGAAAAAGGACGCTCCACACGTCCTGACATCAAGCTCGGCATCTGCGGTGAGCACGGCGGCGATCCGGACAGCGTGAAATTCTTCCACTCTGTCGGTCTCAGCTACGTCAGTTGCAGTCCTTTCCGTGTCCCCGTCGCCCGCCTTGCCGCTGCGCAGGCTGCGATTGAGGAGAAGCGCGCCGCCGCCAAGGCCGGTGCCGCTGAAAAAAATGTCCGTAGCAGCAGCAAAGCTGCTCCTGCGGCAAAACAAAACAACAAAGCAACCAACAACAACACGAGGAACACTAATATGGCTAAGAAAGCTGCAAAGAAGGCTCCGGCCAAGAAAGCCGCGCCAGCCAAGAAGGCTGCGCCTGCTAAGAAAGCCGCTCCTGCCAAGAAGGCAGCAGCCCCTGCTAAGAAGGCCGCTCCTGCCAAGAAGGCAGCAGCTCCTGCTAAGAAGGCTGCCCCTGCCAAGAAAGCCGCCAAGAAGGCTGCCAAGAAGAAGTAATTCGGCAGGCCTCTTCGAGGCCGCATAAAAACCACGGCGAAGTCATTCGTCTTCAAAAGCCCTGTGAGGAAACCCCTCACAGGGCTTTTTCTTGGCGGTCTTTCACCACCAGAACCTATGCTGGAAGGGCAAGAGGCTCCGCCGGGTGGTAGGCCGTCAGGTCAGCAGGGCGCTACATGCATTGCTGAGAGGCATCTTCAAAAGAGGCGCCCAAACGGACAGCGGCGCAGCATCGGCAGACCACCGCCGCCCTTCTTCTTTTCTGCAAACCGTCCTTGGGCAACGATTGCTGGCACAGGCATTC
>DASWXG010000753.1:0-11739 GCA_036405615.1 Prosthecobacter sp.
AAAAACAGCGTGCAGCTGAGGTCCGTGCGGATGCGGGCGGATGTGCCTGGAATCTGGCGGATGGCATTGTCAACGTGGGTACCGAAGGACTGGCCTCCTGAGTAGCGGTTGAACATGGGCGGCAGGATGCGCAAAGGCAGAGCCGCTGCGGTAAAGAGCGGATTTTGGGCAAGGGCCCCGAGAATCATGTCCCCCAACTCCACGGCCACCGGACTGTCCACCGGCAGCTGCATGTTGTCCTTGGCCTTGGCTGACTGGTAACCGGTCGTTGTCTTGCCATCCACCCAGTCAGTGGAGTCGAGCAGCTTGCGGGCGTAGGCCACCTGGTCAGGCGTGAGGACGTCGGGGATGGTGATGAGCATGGGGGGCTATAAACGAGAAGCCGGGGGCAATGAACACACAAGCGTGTCATTGCCCCCGGCCGGTTGCACGGCAGAAAAAACTTAGAATTTGTAGCTGGCCGTGAGGGCGGCGGAGCGGCCTGCACCAGGGACGAAGTGGCCACCACCGACGCGGTCGATGTAGCGTTCATCAGCCAGGTTGTACACGTTCAGACGGACGTTGAACTTGTCGGTCACCTGGTAGTTCACCATGGCGTCGCAGGTCCAGTAGCCTGGAGCTGTGCGGGAGGTGTTGGTGTTGCCATTCTGGCGGTCACCCACATACTGGGCACCGAAACCGATCTGCACGCGGAAGGGCAAGTTGTAGGTGGTCCAGATGTTGAAGGAGTGGTCCGGGGTGTTGCCGAGGGACTGGCCCAGTTCGGCAGCATTTCCGGACTCTTCAATTTCGCTCTCCATGTAAGCGTAGCCAGCAAAGATCTGCCAGTCTTTGGTGATGTTTCCTGCAAGGCCAAACTCCACGCCATCCACAACTTGGTTACCTGCCAACACAGTAGCCCCGCTGATATCGGTGGTGCGGGCGTTGGTTTTTTCTGTGCGGAACAAGGCGGCGGTCAGAGCCAACCGACCGTCCAGGAGATCCCACTTTGTCCCCAGTTCGTAGCTGCGGGTCTCTTCGGGATCCACCTGAGCCTGAGCAGCGGTAAGGCCAAGTCCTGTGTTCGTGTCAATGGAGGGATTGAACGATGTGCCGAAGCCGAAATAAACGCTGCCATAGTCCACAGGTTTGTAAACCAGCGCAGCTTTGTAGCTGAAGAGGTCGTTGGTGTCTGCAGGGCCTGCGACGCCGTTTGCCCCGCGTGCTTCGTACTCCAGATGGTCGTATCGGACACCACCGCTGACCTCAAAGTGTTCCCCAATTTTGACCGTGTCGAACAAGTAGAAGGCAAGGGTGTCGAGGTGGGCTTCAGCTCCTCCTGGAAGGGCAGGGAGGCCGGTATAGACAGTATCGTTCAAATTGGGATCAAAAATGTCAGTGCGCGCGGCTGCTGCGGCTCCGGCTGCATTGGCGTTGACCTGACGCTCGAAGGAAATTTCCATTCCCGCGACTAGGGCATGTGACAAAGCACCGGTTTTAAAATCAATGTTGAGATTTGTCTGGTTGGAGAGAATCTCCTGCGTCTGCTCGCGATGCTGGACCTGACGGTTTATTTGCCCGTTATATTCGTGGACATCATCATTTGGATTGGGATCAAGATCCCGGAAACGCGGTGCCGTGATTGCCGAGTGACGATAAGTGCGTCCGTAGCGGAGAACATTCCTCAGACGAATGTTGTCAGTGAAGTCATGCTCCAGAATGCCGGTGATGATGTCATTCTGCACATCTTCAAAGTCTGTGTTTTCACGGCCGTAAAAGTTGTCAAAGCTCACCGGAGGTGCTTTGTCTCCATAGTTGTTCAGCCGGATTCCTCCGCCAATGAAAGGTCCATTGGATGGCACCCATGGAATACCGTAATCCGGAATGTTGTTTTCAGTCAGGTGCTGGTAGTTCAGGAAAACGCGCGTGTTTGTGCCAAGACCGAAGGCGAGGGAGGCTGCGATGCCGTAACGCTCTTGATTCACCACATCGCGCCCCGGCGTATCTGCGGAATGATACATTCCGTTTACACGAAGGGCCATGTGGTCCGAGATGGGTTGGTTCATATCTACCGTGGAGCGGTAGAGATTGTCCGAACCAAATGAGTGGGTGAGGGTCGTGGAGCGGTCTTTGTTGGCAATTTTAGAGCCTAGATTCACCGAACCGCCCGTAGAGCCACGGCCAGCGGTTGAGGACGATGGACCTTTGGTCACCTCTACCTGCTCGGTGTTGAAAGGGTCCCGGTTGTAGGCTCCAACATCGCGCACACCGTCCAGATAAAGGTCGCCACGAGAACCAAAACCGCGGATGGTGAGGCTGTCGCCAGGAAGCCCGCCACCGCCTTCTCCGGCCTGCATCGAGATGCCGGGTGTGTTGCGGAGAACGTCACGGAGGCTGAAAGCACCACGATCTTCGATCACCGCCTTGGGGATCACAGTGATGGTCTGGGCAGTATTGCGCAGAGGCTCCGTATACTTGGGGGACTGAAGGCGCTCGGGCTTGTAGAGTTTTTCCGAATCTGCGGTCACCACCACTTCGGGCAGTTCCTCATTCGAACCTTCGGCTGCGGGCTTGTCGGCCGGTGTGGCAGGAGCCGGGGCTGCTGTCTGGGCAGCCAGACTGCCAAGTAGGCCAAGGGTGGAAGTCCAGGCAAATCCCTGGGGAAGGAGTCGGGTGGTGGAAGGCAATTTCATCGAGGGTGGGTGGTCCCTGCCGAAACGGAAGTGAGTGTCAGTCGCAACAGAGGGGTAGATGCGAATAGGTCTCAGAAGCAACGGTGTCAACTTTTTTGAGATTCCGTCTCCATAATTGCGTCCAAAACGTAGGCGAGCCGCGATTCGGGCTATCCGTCCTGGCCCACGGCCGTCCAAAAGCGGCCAGGGAAGGGTTTCCCCTGGAAGGAACCTGGTTCCCCGGCCGCATGCACGGTGTGACTGATGAGAAGAGCTATCTCCCCGAATTTAGAACTTGTAGCTGGCCGTCAGCATGGCGGAGAAGGGCGAGCCAGGATTGACGCGGCCTCCGTTGTTGTTCAGGCTGGTGGCATAGAGTTCATCGGTCAGGTTGTAGAGGTTCAGGCGCAGGCTGAACTTGTCGGTAACCTGGTATTGGGCCATCGCATCCAGCACCCAGTAAGCCGGGTTTTCTGGAGATGTGACGGAGGGGGCATTGGTATTCTGGCGCTGGATCTCTCCCTGATAACGGGCACCGAAACCGACGGTGAATTTCGGGTGGATGCGGTAGGTGGTCCACAGGCTGCCGGAATACTTGGGTGTCCACTGCAAGGTGGAACCCGCGTTGGCCTCGTTGGCAGACTCTGCAAAACTGGCGTCCAGGTAGGCGAAGCCTGCATAGATGCTCCAGTTGTCGCTGAGCTGGCCGGTCAGACCGATTTCTGCACCATCCACACGGCGTTTGCTGTTGCGGTTGATGTTGTTTGGGTCTGTTGGATCGACTGTGATCTCATTGGAGTTTTCACTCCGGAAGATCGCGGCACTCAGGAACAGGCGTTCCTGGATCAGGTCCCACTTGGTGCCCAGTTCAATGTTGGAAGACTCCTGAGGTTCGGCATTGATGTTGTTAGCGTTGTTGTTGGTCGTATTGAGCGCGAAGTTGGCACCGCCGGGAGGTGTCTTGGTCAGCCCGTAAGACAGGTAAATGCTGCCAATCGGCACGGGCTTGTAGACCACACCGAGTTTCCAGCTCAGAAGATCGCCCGAGGTGGAAAGGTCCGCCGTAGGCGCACCGGCCACATCCTGGGCATAGTAGCTGGTCTGGTAGTATTCCCAGCGCACGCCACCGTTGATCTGCCACTTGTCACCCAGAGAAATGGTGTCGAAGAGGTACAGTGCGTAGGTGTCGGTTTCCCCGATGCTGTATTGGTTGCCGTTGCGGCGTGGGTGGTATCCCGCGATGTCATCGTCCGGATCTGGCGAGGTGGCATCGGCGGGAGGCATGGTGCCTGCACCGGTCCAGGCCGGGGCATACTGCTCTTCCCAGATGTATTCAAAACCGGCGAGCAAATTGTGCTTGAGGAGGCCGGTGTTGAACTCCCCGGTCAGGTTCGTCTGGTTGGTGAAGATCTTGTTAAACCGTTCGTTGATGTTGCGGGACCGGTTGACTGTCCCGTTGGCCAGGGAATTGCCAGGAGAGGTGATGATCGCAAAGCGGTGGTTGCGTGAGTAGTAGGTCTGGTTCCGCAGCGTGAAGCTGTCGTTGATGTCCCACTCGATGCGGGCGGTGTAGCTGTCCTGCTCCACATCCTCCTCATCGCGGTTGCTGCCGTAGAAGTTGCTGCGGCTGATGTTGGAATTGTAGAGGGCATTGTCCTTCATCACCGCGTTGGCCGGGATGCCGTAGTCCGGGATGTTGTCCTGACGCATGTGCATGGAGTAGAGATACACCCGCACGTCCTCGTTCAGGCCGAAGGCTAGGCTGGGGGCGATGGCATAGCTTTCGCGTTCCACCACATCCCGCCCGGGCACACCTCCATCCTGGTAGAGACCGTTGAGGCGGAAGGCGGTGCCTCCGAGGACGTCCTGGCCGTTCTGGCGGACCGGCAGGTTGCCATCCACCGTGAAGCGCCTCTGCAAACTCGCTTCACCGCTGCCGACGGCGGCACTGCCGGAGTAGGCCACGGTGAGAGTGGGCACCTTCGTGCCGAGGTTGACGTAACCAGAGGCGGTGGCGCGGCCTGTATCAGAACCGGTGGGACCTTTGAAGACCTCCACCTGCTCCAGGTTGAACACGTCGCGGGTGATGGCTCCGTTGTTGCGGACACCATCCACAAAGATGCTGTTGGTGGCATCGAAGCCGCGCATGAAAAAGGTGTCGCCAGCGGTGCCTGCTGCGCCGCCGCCTTCGCCGGCCAGCATGGTCACACCAGGAATGTTCCGCATCACTTCAGACAAGGTTTGGGCACCCTGGTCCTGGATCATTTGCTTGGGGATGACCGTGACTGTTTGCGGTACGTCACGCAGAGGCTGGCTATACTTGGGAGACTGGAGTCTCTCAGGCTTGTACACCTTTTCGGATTGAGCAGTCACCACGACTTCCGGCAGGTCTTCGTTGGGCTGTCCCTCTTTCTTGGTTTTGTCGGTGCTGGCAGGGACGGGGGCTGCTGTCTGCGCAGCCAGGCTGCCGATGAGGCCGAGGGTCGATGCCCAGGCTATGTTTTTAGGAACTATGCGTATTGAGGAGGTTGTTACGTTCATTTGAGGATTCGGGAGTGCTCCTCTTGGGTGGTAACAGATTGAATATCAGTCGCTATAGAGAGCAAATGCGAATAAGTCTCATGTGCAATACAGTCAAGGTTCTTTTGAGAATTTGTCTCGATTATGACTCAATGACCTGGATCAGGCGTATTGGAGAAAGCTTGATTTGGTTTGATCCCATCCCTGGTGTGCGAAGCGGCCTTCGCTGAGATTGGGTCTAACCAAAAAGGTTTCTTGTGCCGTGTGGAGGGCCGCCGCCCGAGCTGCGGGTTCTCGGGCTGCCTGTTCTGGGACACACCCTGATACTTCTGTGCCGAGATGGGGGCCGTGGGGGCAAGCTGGCATGTCCGGTGCTTCTACCGAGGGAATCCCCCGGAGCCATTCTCACAAAACAGACCTGTGCTGTTGAGGAGAGTCCACGCACCTGAATCCAGGCCGGAGGAAACGACGCCCCTTCCGACATGAAACTCTCACTCCGTGCTTTTGGATGCCTGCTGGGCATCGCATTTTACCTTGGCGGCTGCCTGACTGGCCGTGCACAAACGGCGACCTGGAACTACACAGGCGCCGGCAGCTGGACAGAGACATCACGTTGGACTTGGTCGGGAGGTTCAGCCCCGGCTTCAGCCCTGCCTGAGGCTACAACCAACTTTGCCCTCTCCAATGGCGGTACCATCCAGTTGCGCGACAGTTCGCAGGCGGTGCTGGCCCTGACCATGAACAATGGGCGGCTGGAGATAACAAAAGATGTGACCGGTGGCATACTAAGGGCGAACGCCGCCGTTGTCCTGGGAAGTGCGGTGAACTCCAACAGCACCTTGTTGATTGACGGACTGGGCAGTGAATTCCTCAAAAGCGATGCCACGCAGATCCACGTGGGCAGCGCGGGCAATGCGACGCTGACCATCAGCAATCAGGGCAAGATGACCGCCACTTCGACCATTCATGTCGGGTTGGGAAGTGCCACGGGTACCACGGGAACCGGTGTGCTGAATGTGAATACACAGGGCCAGCTGGTCACCACCTCCACCTTCATTCTCGGGTATCGAGGCAATGGCAGCATGAACATCGAATCCGGCGGTTATGTGAAATCTCCCAACGGATTCATTGCCGGTTACGGCCAGGACGCCAACCGCGTGCAGGGGACTGCTTCGGTGAAGGTCAGCGGAACCGGCAGCAAGTGGGATGTGGGGGCGGTCTACGTGGGGCATACAGGCACAGGCACTTTGCTGATTGAAGACGGCGGAGTGGTCAACAGCACCAGTTCAGGAACCATTGGGTTTTACAATGCGGGCGTTTCCTCCTCGACGCCGGGACAACCGGCTGCCCCAACCAAATATGGTACTGGAACAATGACTGTGACAGGGGGCGGCATGTGGCAGAGCACTCTGGGTCTCAGTGTGGGCACCGCAGGTTCCACCGGCACTCTCAATGTGTCCGGGCAGGGCAAGGTGAATGTCGGTGGCGGCACAGGGATACTCTCCATCGGCACTGGCGGCGTGCTGAACATTGGTGGCAATCCGGCTGTGGATGTTTCTCCGCTCGCTCCCGGCATTATCTCGGCGGGAACCATTACGGCTTCTGAGACAGGGGGCCGTTTGCTGAACCTTTTTCACAGTGACCACTCTGGCTTGTTTGCTCTGACAAAGACGGGTGTTGCCGGGGGCGGGCATGTGGCCATCACCGGTGGCATGAGGTTGAATACCCTCTCCGGCACCACGTTGCTGCAAGGTGCCAACACTTTCACGGGCGGAACCATCATTGGCGGAAGCGCCGGTAACACCGCCAGACTCGTCATCAATCATGTGACTGCGCTGGGCACGGGGACAGTCAGAATTAAGGATGGGGGGACTTTGGAGGTGGCTGCCACACAGGCGAGCATCCTGATCCAAAACAATGTGACCTTGGAAAACGGAAGCGGTCTCGCTTTCTCTGTGGACCTTTCCGGCGGCGAGTGGAGTCCCAGGATGGAGTTGACTGGCTCTCTGAGCTTCATGACAAACCCCGGGGACAAGATCAAAATTTACCTCACCGGAGGAGGCGCGGTGACCAACCCGGCCTTGTATGACTGGACCTTCCTGCGCGCAAACAGCGGGATCTGGGGTGACACCACAGATCTTTTTGAGGTCATTTCGGACGTGCCAGGCTTCTATGTGTTTCAACGGGATGACACCCTGGTATTGGGCATGAGTGTGGTGCCGGAGCCTGGACGTCTGGCGTTGTGCATGAGCGGTATTGGCAGCCTGGGGCTGCGCCGTCGCCGGCGGTGAAACGGATCTCCCGAAAAAGCTGCGGATTCTTTCTCGTCCGGTCCGGTGCTCCGTGCATAGTGGTATGCCTGTGTTCAGACTGATTCCTGCCGCCCTGCTTTTTTCACTGCTTTTGAGTTCCTGCGTTGCCACCCGGTTTCAGCGGGTTTCGGCGGTGCCGGCATCCGTAAGGACACCGGCTTTTGCGGAGGAACTGGCCAGGGTTTCCAAAACGGTCTGGACCCACGGCAACGGAATCCGGACGCTTGAGAACGGGGGGAACTATTATCCTGCCATGCTGCAGGCCATGCGGCAGGCAACCCGGAGCATCACGTTTGAATCCTATGTCTGTGTGGACAGCGAGCCGACCCAGAAGTTCACCCAGATGTTTGTGGAGCGGGCCCGTGCCGGGGTGAAGGTCCATGTCATTTTGGATGCCTTCGGCTGCTCCAAGTACGGTGATGCTCATCTCACCGCCATGAGGGAGGCCGGGGTGCTGGTGCATCTCTACCGGCCCATGAGCCTCTGGGTGCCATGGCGCTTCATTCACCGCACGCACCGCAGAGTGCTGGTGGCGGATGGGAGAGTAGGCTTTATGGGAGGCGCGGGCTGGGCCTACTGCTGGGATGGCCATGCGGAGAACGTGCACCGCTGGCGTGATACGCAGTATGAACTGCGGGGACCTGTGGTGGCGCAGTTGCAGGACAACTTCAATGACAACTGGGAAGAGCTGACCGGAAGCAAACTGACAGGCCCCGACTACTACCCGGCCCTGTCTGTGGCGGGAGGCACACGGGCTCAAATGGTCCTGGGTTCGCCGGAGAAGCTGGGAGATACTTTGGGGAGTGCGTATCTGCTGGCCATTCGTGCAGCCAGGGAATCCATCATCATTGCCCACGCCTATTTCATCCCCAACCGGCCGCTGATGAACGCCTTGCTGGACGCCCGAAAGCGCGGTGTGCGGGTCCAGATCCTGGTCCCGGGCAGCCACACAGATTTTCCGGCTTCACGGTCGGTGGGTGCGCCCAAGCTGAGGCGGCTGCTGGCGACCGGCGCGGAACTGCATGAATTCCAGCCCACCATGACCCATGGCAAGCTGCTGGTGGTGGACGGGCATCTCAGCATTGCCGGGTCGGCGAACCTGGATCAGCGGTCTTTTTTCATCAACGATGAGAACAACCTCCATGTGCTGGAGGACGACTTTGCCGCCCGCCAGCTGGACATGGTGAAGCGTGACCTGCAACGGAGCATACTCCTGCAACCCTCGGATCTAAAGCGTCCGCCTGTCCGCTGGTTGCAGGGAATGTTTTGCAGCCTGTTTGAATACCAGATGTGACCTTGCTAAGACAGCATCTGCCGGGCCTTTTCCACCTGGTCCGCACTGCCTATGAGCAGGATGGAATCACCCGGACGGATGTCTTCCGAGATGCCCGGATTGATCAGGTTTTCTCCAGCCCGCTCAATGCCCACAATGCTGGCTCCCGTGAGGGTGCGCAGCTGCAGCTCTGAGATCATTTTGCCGGACGCAAAGGACTGTTCGGTGATGGTCAGGTTGAGCAGTTCCGCCTCCCGCAGCAGAGACGGCAGGGCAGGGGGCTCTGGCTCATGATGAGGAAGAGGGGCCTCGTTGAGCGTTTCATGCAGGGCAAACTGTGCCCGGGTGTGAACCCTCACGAAAAAGCGCCAGAGCAGAACCGTCGTCGCGAGCAGAACCAGTGCGAGAACGATGAGCAGGTTGCGCGAAGGCAGAATGGCGGAGCTGAGCACCAGGATGATGAGGAACAGCCCGGCGCAACCCGCCGTGAAAACGACACCGGAGACAACACTGCGCAGAGCAGGGGTGTTTTCCTTCCCGGCAGCGCGGGTGACGCTCATCTCGCTGACCAGCATGCCAAAAGCCTGCCACTTGCGGACAATCGCGATGAGCATGGGCAGGCTGAGGATCATGGCCCCGAGCCAGAGCATGCCCTTGATGCCATCCTCGCCTCCGGGCGCATCAGGCCACCACCGCTGCACGTGTGTTTTCATGAAAGCGGCTGTGATGAAGACTCCTGCAATGAGGATGATGTTGAGGCAGATCTGCCAGCCCCATTTGCGCAGGAACATGGCCGGTGTCTTTTTGCCATTGCCATTCCCCAGTTTGCCAATCCAGCTGGTGTAGGTGTTCAGCGCATTCATCAGCCCGTTGGGCATCATGCGGCTGATGCCGTTGACCATGCTGTCAGAGCCACGGATGAGATAGGGCGTCGTGAGCGTGGTGACGGCCGATACCGCAACGACGATGGGGTAGAGGAAATCGCTTGTGACCTTCAGGCTCAGGCCCAGCGCGGCAATGATGAAGGAGAATTCACCAATCTGCGACAGGCCCATGCCGACACGCATGGAAGTCTTCAAGTCGTTGCCGGCGACAAAGGTGCCAAAGCCGCAGGACACCACTTTGCCGACGATGACCACGATCGTGATGACGAGGATGGGTAGCCACTGGTCCACGAGCACCTTGGGATCAATCAGCAGGCCGATGGAGACAAAGAACACTGCGCTGAAAAGATCCCGCACAGGGTGCATGAGCTTTTCGATGTGGGCGATGTGACGAGCCTCCGCGATGATGGCACCGATGATGAACGCACCCAGGGCCACACTGTAGCCCAGCTTGACCGCCAGCAGGGAGACCCCAAAGCAAAGGCCGACGACGGTCACCAGCAGCATTTCATCACTCTTGAACTTGGCCACCCAGTTCAGCAGGCGCGGAACCAGGATGAGGCCGAAGATGAGGAGCACCCCGAGGAAGGTGGACAGCTTGCCCAGTGTCAGAGCCACATCACCCACGCCGAGAGAGCCGGTAGTGGCAAAGCCGGAGAGCATGGCGATCATCAAGATGGCGAGGATGTCCTCCACAATGAGCGTGCCGAAGATCAGCTGGGCAAAGCGTTCCTTGGTTTTGCCAATCTCCTCAAGCGCCTTGATGATGATGGTCGTGGAGGAGATGGACAGAATGACCCCCAGGAAGATGCTGTCCATGGTGTTCCAACCGAAAGCCTGGCCCACATGATAACCCGCCCAGATCATCAGCACGATTTCAGCCGAGGCGGCAATGAATGCGGTCGCACCGACCTGGGTCAGTTTTTTCAGGCTGAACTCCAGACCCAGTGAGAACATGAGGAAGATAACCCCAAGTTCAGAAAGCGTTTCGATGGTGTGCTTGTCCGCGATCAGCGGAAACGGAGGCGTATGGGGGCCTATGATGACCCCGGCCAGAATGTAGCCCAGCACAACGGGCTGCTTCAGCTGGCGAAAAAGAATGGTGACGACCGCCGCGATGATCATGACGACGGCCAGGTCCTGGAGGAAGGCGATGTGATGCATGGAGTTTAGCTCAAGGGTTTTGGGTTCACTCGTCTCCGGTGCATCGGGCAGCCGGAGGACATGGTCGGCGGATCACGAAAGGTATTTCGGACCGGAGGAAACTATGGGCTGCAAGAACGCAGGCAGCGGACTGCCGGAGCAGAACGCGGACACGCCTGTTTTCTTGAGTCCCGCAGAGCGGGTTCACGGTTCCCGACCCGGGCTTCAGAAATGTATTTCGTGATGCGCCATACTCCCCCTGCACACGGATGGGAGCAGGGTCAACCCTTCATCTCGCATCGCGGGAATTTTTACGGTTTGGCAAAGATTTGCGGGGTCAGTTTTTCCCCCGTCTCACTGAGCTTTTGAAGCGTATGAATCAGCTTGTCCAGGCGCGAAGAGGTCAGGCCCGCAAGATTTTGCTGCTGAATGTGGAAAGCCGCCTGCGCCAGAGATTCGCGGGCGGACTTGTGCATCTCCTCGCTCATGGAGCCTGCGGCCAGCCCGTCGTTGAGAAACTCCGCCAGGAAGTGCGGCTGGAAAGCGCGGTAGATCCGGCAGCCGAAGGAGAACAGGTCTTCTCTCAGCGGCTGATGCAATGCGGCATCTTTGGTTAGGTGCATCATCTCTTCCACCGCGTCGGTCGCTTCGTGAATCCAGCTGTCCGCATCGTCAGTTTTTGCCGGCCCCGACTCCAGCAACACCGCCAGGGCTTTGCAGAGGGTGTGGCGTGCTTTGATGCCCACTTCAGTGGCCAGCGGGTCTGTTTGTTCCAGAGGCCGGCTGTGCTGAATGGATCGCCGGGCTGAGGCTGCAGCCAGGGCGGGGTCCGCAGGGGACAGCTCAAGAAGCACGCAGGCCCGGTTCATCCAGGCACTCGCCTGCAACTGCTGATACTCCAGGCGGGGGCTGTTTTCAGAACCGCCCATGACTTGCAGGGCGGTGTCGATGCAACT
>DASWXG010000754.1:0-8857 GCA_036405615.1 Prosthecobacter sp.
ACAAGGACGGCACCATGGCGCGGATGCCGGACCTGAAGAAGTTTTCCAAGAAGCACAAGCTGAAGATCTGCTCCATCGCCGACCTCATCGCCTACCGCCGCCGCAGTGAAAAGCTGGTGGAAAAGATTGAGGTGGTTGACATGCCGACCGATTTTGGCGTCTTCAAGCTGCACCTTTACAAGAGCCACCTGGACAATGTGCATCACGTGGCTCTGGTCATGGGCGACATTGATCCTGAAATCCCGACGCTGGTGCGTGTGCACAGCGAGTGTCTCACTGGCGACATCTTTGCCTCCCGCCGCTGCGATTGCGGCAGCCAGCTTCATGCAGCCATGACCAAGGTGGCTGAGGCCGGACGAGGCATCATCATCTACATGCGCGGTCACGAAGGTCGCGGCATCGGCCTGCATGGCAAGATCATGGCTTACAAGCTGCAGGAGCAGGGGCTCGACACAGTCGAGGCCAATCTCAAACTCGGCTTTGCCATGGATCTGCGGGACTACGGCATCGGTGCCCAGATCATCTCCGACCTTGGCGTGCGAAAGCTGCGCCTGATGACGAACAATCCGCGCAAGGTTGTCGGCCTGGAAGGGCACAAGCTGGAAATCATTGAGCAGGTGCCCGTGATCTCCGAGCCCAATCCGCACAACAAAAAGTACCTGGAAACCAAAAAGAAAAAGCTGGGTCACAAGCTTTGATCTGCCCGCCAGCCGGTTCTATTCTCTTTTCACCACCCCCTCATGTCCCAATACGGTCCCAGTCGTCCCCGTCCCATCCAGGATCGCGTTTCTATCGCGATCGTGGCCAGCCTCTATAACAATCAGTTTGTCCAGGGTCTCATTGACGCTGGTCGTGAGGAACTGGAAGAGCTGGCACCGAATGCTTCCATCACGGTGTACCGTGTGCCGGGTGCCTTTGAGATTCCTGTTTGCACGGAACTGGTGATCAAAAACACCCGCCCTGATGCCATCATCGCCTTCGGAGTCATCATCCGGGGTTCCACGGAGCATGCAGATCTCGTCGGCGCTTCTGTCACAGATGCCCTTCAGCAGATGGCTGTCCGCCATACCACGCCGGTGGTGCATGAAGTTCTGCTGGTCAGCTCTGAGGAGCAGGCTGAGGAGCGCTGCCTCGGCGTGAAGATCAACCGCGGCACCGAGGCGGCCCAGGTGGCCGTCAACATGATCGCCCTTTTCCGCAAGATGCGCGCCAGCTTCGCCGGCCAACCCGAACTGGAGAACGCCTGACCGATATTATGGGAAAACGCCGCGAAGGACGCGAAGCCGCCGTCCAGTTTCTTTTTGCCAGTGAGCTCCACGGGAAACATTCCCCCGAGGAGCAGGAAGCTTTCTGGACTGTCCACAACGCCAAGGCTTCTGTCCGTGCTTATGCCGAGAGCCTTGTCAAAGGGGTGCAGGAAAACCAGGCTGTGATTGATGCCCACATCGAGCCCGTGCTTGAGAACTTCCGCATCGAACGTCTGGCCAATGTGGACCGCAACATTCTGCGTCTGGCGGTTTATGAGCTGGCCTTTGTGCAGGACGTGCCCGCCGCGGTCATCATCAACGAGGCCATCGAGATTGCCAAATCCCTCGGGGCAGGGGAGTCCGGTTCCTTCGTGAACGGCATCCTTCACAAGATTGGCCAAAAAGTTCGGGCCAAATCGAACACCTGAGGCAGGTGCGGAGTCCATTTCACCGCTGCGGATTCAGCTTCGGTTGAGGCCGCTTTTTTTGCCCCTCCCCCCGGCGCAATGGTCTTGAAATGCCCAAATGGCTCCTAATGGCCTGAAAAGCATGCATTTGGCATAGAAAAGAACTTGTTGATAGGCCTACAACCGCTTTCATACCGTCCCACTTCACCCACCCCCATAACCACCAGGAACGAAGGAGAAATCTACAGTGAAATTTAAGTGCCCCACTTGTGACATGCAGCTGAAGGCCGAGCCTGATATGGCTGGCAAAGTCGTCCGCTGCCCCGGTTGCAACAGCAAGCTCTCCATCCCGGCCAACATTGGCGGGCTGCCTGCTCCTTCCGACCTTCACGCTCCCAGCGGCTTTACCCCTCCCTCACCGGATGCCGCCGGTGGCCTGGGCGGTGGTGTGCCAGAGGGTTCCACAGCCGTGGACCAGCACCAACCTGAATTCGAACAGAACCGCCAGCAGCGCGGTGGCTGGGAAGAAACCGACCCCACCAACCCCAACCCGCTGCTCAGTTTTGGCCTCGGCTTCCTCGGCTTCGTGGCCTGGGTTGGCATCCTTTATCCTTTCCAGGCTCCAGAGGGCACTTCGCCTGCCGACTACACCGGCATGCAGTTCCTGGCCTCGCTGTTCTACAAGCACATGCTGGTGAGCTTCACCAACACCCTGTTCTTCACCTGGGCCATGGCCATCCTCTGGCTGAAGTGGAAAAAATTGAAGCATCAGCGCGAAGCTCTGCTGCTGGACGTTCTGCCTTGGGAACTTGGCAGTGAAATCAACGCCGAAAACGTCGGCCAGTTCATTGACCAGCTCTACAAGCTGCCAGTCCGCCTGCGTGACAGCATGATGGTCAACCGTATCCGCAAAGCCCTGGAACTCTTTGAGGTGAAGCAGAGCGTCGGTGACGTGACCAACATGCTCACCAGCCAGTCGGCGATCGACAGCATGCGTATCGGCGGCAGCTTCACCCTCCTCAAAGCCTTCCTTTGGGCCATCCCGATTCTCGGGTTCATCGGTACGGTGCTTGGTCTCTCCCACGCCATCGGCGGTATGAACTTCGCCAACGTGGAAGACGTGACGGCCATCATGAAGTCCATTAACGCGGTGACCAGCGGCCTGGGTACGGCCTTCGACGCCACCCTCCTCGGCCTTGTTCTCGCCATGTTCCTGAACTTCCCCATGAACTCCATGATGAAGTCGGAAGATGACTGCCTGAACGACATCGACGCTTTTTGCAACGAAGTGCTTCTGCCTCGCCTCAATGATGGCGGCAGCGTCGCCGGCGGGGACACCAATGGCGTCATGGACAGTCTGGTCAAGGCTGTAGCCCGCGCCCAGAAAGAGTTCCTGGTGGACCTTAACGCCCTCTCCGCTCGCATCAACGAGCAGGCTGCCAACCTGGACAAGCGCGCCACCGCCCACCAGGAGCGTGTGGATGCTGAAATGGCCCAGGCCATGAACCGCATGCGCGAGGACATGACCAACGCCATCAAGGACAGCGTCAAGACGACCACTGATTACACCCGCGCTCTCGCCACAGGCATCCAGGGACTTAACAACGTCCTCACCGAGCTTGGCGGCAAGCAGGTCATCATTCACCAGGTCAAGAAAAAGGGCTGGTTCAGCCGCGGGGAATAAGTTCCCCGCAGGCCCCTTCCTGCCCGCCTTTCCATCGCTTCAGCTCTTCTCTCCACCCTTGATTCGCCATGGTAAAACGACGTCGTAAAGGATCGGACGAAATTCTCCTCGTTCCTTTCCTGGACATTCTCTGCTCCTTGATCGGCGTTCTCATCCTGATCATCGTGGTCCTTTGCGTCGCGCAATCCCAGCAGACGCAAGGGCGCACGCAGGAAGAGGTGAAGCGTGCCCAGGAGTACAAGGACATGCTGAAGGAACTGAAGGAGCGTGAAAAGCTGCAGGCCGAAGTGGCCCAGAAGCTGGCCAAGCTCCATGAGGTCCAGAAGAGCTTCGACGAGGTCCAGCAGCGCTTTTTGAAGCTGCGCAAGCTTCTCGACTCCTCCAAGGAACTGCAGGAGCAGAACAAGGAAATCGGCCTCAAGCTCCAGAAGGAACTGGATGACCTTCTCACCGAAATTGACGGCCTCGGCCGTCAGCAGAAGGACACCAAAAAGGAGATCGAGCTCCTCACGGCTGAGTTGAAGAAACGTCAGATCCCGCCGGAGAAGAAAGTTCCGCCAGTAGTGGTGCAGCCTTCCGGTTCCGGCATGGGAGAAGCCACCAAAGTGTACTTTGTTGAGTGCTCTTCCGGCTCTCTGAAAGTCCTGGGGGCATGGGGTGAAGACTACCGTCTGGGTGGTGCAAACCCCAGCACCGTGGTGGCCGATGCCACCTTTAACTACTTCCTCAAGGAAGTGGCCAAGGATAAAAACTCACTCATCCTCTTCCTGATTCGCGACGACGGCCAGGGGGCGTTTAACAACGGGGCAGGTCATGCCCAGGGTTCGTACGACATCCGGGTCGGCAAACTGCCCATCCCAGGACGCGGCGTGCTGGACTTGGCCTACTTTGACAAGTATCGTGGCAAGATTCCGGCCCCGCCTGCTGGCGGTGCACCTCCGCCTCCGGGAACTCCCCCGGCCACACCAGAGGTTAAGAAATCCTAACCCTCTTTTTCTCTCCTTATGTCTAGGCACAAACATGAAGAGCAGGAACTGCCCTTCGTCGCTTTGATGGACACCATGACGAACGTCGTGGGTGTGCTCATCATCGTCATGGTCATGGTCGGTATCAGTCTGGCCGCGGCTGTGAACAAGATCCTCTCGGACCTTCCCCCCGTGACGGAGGAAGAACACGCCAAGATGGTGGAACAGCTCAAAAAGCTGCCCCCAATCGCCGAAGATCCCAAGAAGCTGGAAGAGAAGCAGCGCATCGTGGAGATCGACGAGAAGAAGATTCTCGATGAGCTGAGCAAGATCGACACCACCTCGGTCCAGGCCCAGATGAAGTACATGGACCTCGACAGCTTCCGCAAGAAACTGCAGGACTCCCGTGCTGAGCGTGAAAAGCAGAAGGCAGAGATGGACAAGCTCCTGACCGAACTGGACAGGCTGAAAGCATTGCTGGACCAGACGCCGGTCTATGAGCCTCCTGCACCGAAGTTTGTCCGCCTGCCGAATCCGCGGCCTTATCCGGCCAAGCCGAATGAAACGCGCATTCTGGTCGCCGAACAGGGGGTGCTGACCTTGAACGAAGCCGAGTTCATCAAACCGATCATCGAAGGCCTGGAGAAGGTGAAAAGCCAGATCGAGTACAAAGACGTCAAGATTGACCCCTTTGCACCGATGCTGAAAGATATCTTCGGAACCCCCCAGGCCGCCCAGCAGGCCTGGCCGGAAATCGCTCCGATGGTCAATACCTTCCAGATGGACCAGGTGGCCATTGCCTACAAAGACCTTGTGACGGCAGGGCTGCAGCCGAACAAAAACACCTTGTCCGCCCTTGGCGACATTGCGGTCGTCATTCGTTCCTCGCTGCCTGCAGTGACGGAAGCCGTCATTGCAGCAACCAAGGGCGACCTTGGCAAGTGGACCGCGCTGGATCCTTCTAAAGATCCTCTCAAACCCACGCTGAAAGCCACAGCCGCAGGCGGCAAGATTTCGTTCGTCTATGGCGCTACCGGCAAGCCGGTGGAAGTGAAGTCCACTCCCAAGGACGTGCTCGCTTACTTCGTCAAAGACCTGGGTGGCTCGGATGCGGTGAAAAACAAGAGCCGCAGCAAGGTCATCTACGACGCCTTTAAGATTCAGGCCATCCTGGAGCGCGCTGCTTCCAACCCCACCATCAGCGGTTCCTACACCATTAAGCCAACCATCAAACCCGGCAGCACCCTGGTGCAACTGGCTTTGGTTCCCCGCGCCGGTGAAAAGCTGGACCAGATGCGTGCCGAAGGTTCCAATTATCAGCGCCTTATGCGCCAGATCAAAGGCGACCCCAATGGGGTGGCCGTCTTCCAGGTCATGGCTACCGCCTTCGACACCTACCTGGAGTCCCGCAAGATTGCTGACGACATCGGAGTCCCGGCCACCTGGGAGTTCCTGGCCAAGCTGGATCTCGCGATCAATGTGAACGGATACGAAGTTCAACGCTTTACCAAGGCCGCCACGGCTCCGCCTCGCAAACCGGGCGATCCAGATCCTGTTTCCATCAAGCCGCCAACCAAAATGCTGGACTGATCCGGTCCTTCAAAAGGTGCAATTTCAAAAGCCCGGCAGAATTTCCTGCCGGGCTTTTTATTGCTGAGTCGGGCAAGAATACGTCTCGTGTCTGATCCATTTCAGCCGGGTTCGCCTGACGGTCTTGCAGAGCTCAAATCTCCCCCTCCGGCTGGGAAATGTCCTGCAGGGTCTGCCCCACGGCGTTGACCTCGTCTGTCTTGATGGCGATGTCTCCAAGCGAAAGAATGCCGACCAGTTGCTTTTCGCGGTCGACCACTGGCAGACGACGGATTTGCTGGTCCTTCATAAGACCTTCAGCGGCTTCCAGTTCTTCATCATCGAAGCAGAAGGTGATCTCTGCGGTCATGCATTCGGCGGCGGTGGTGGTGCTGATGTCCAGGCCGTCTGCCACCGCCCGGACAACGATGTCGCGGTCCGTCAGCATGCCGATCAGCTTCTTGCCGTCGCAGACGGGGAGGGCGCCGATGCTCAGCTCCCGCATAAAGCCGGCGGCATCCTGGAGGGGCGTCTCGGGTTTGATGACTTTGACCTCAGAGGTCATGATTTCATTGATTTTCATGGTGTGAAAAGGTTGAGGGTTCATCCCTGCATCGCTGGCATTGTGGCTGCTGCGGGTGTTTTTCTGGCGAAAGCCACAGGGCCTTTTGCCCGGTGCGGGAAAGTTCTTCGCAGCCCGTCCTTGCATCTGCCGCCCGCCCGTCCACATCCATGGGCACCCAGCAAGCATGAGCGGATTCACCGGTACACTCAACCCCCAGCAGCGCCAGGCGGCGACCCACATCAACGGCCCTCTCCTCATTCTCGCAGGAGCAGGCACGGGCAAGACCCGTGTGGTGACGGCCCGCATTGCGCATATGGTGAACGAGGGCATCAAGCCGGAGCACATCCTCTCGGTGACTTTCACCAACAAGGCGGCGGCTGAAATGCGCGAGCGCGTGCAGGACATGGTGCGCGGCTCCGCTGGCAAGAAGGTGGTCCTCGGCACCTTCCATGCCTTCTGCGCCAAGCTCCTGCGCGAATTCGCGGAGCATGTCGGCTACAAAAAGAATTTTGTCATCTACTCCCAGGGCGATCAGGTGAGCCTGATGAAGCGCGTGTTGAAAGGCCTGCTCATCAAGGAGGAAAACATGGACCCGCAGGTGGCCCTCAGCCGTCTGAGCAAAGCCAAAAACAACGGTGAAGAATTGGGCGACCCAGCCAAAGATCTCATCGCCGCCGTGGGCGAAAAATATGCGGATGAAATGCGCGCCCTGAACGCCATGGATTTTGACGACCTGCTTTGCCTGGGCGTAAAGCTGCTGGAGGGCACCGAGAGCGTGCGCAAGATTCTCTATGACCGCCACCGCTACATCATGGTGGATGAGTTCCAGGACACGAACTCCCTGCAGATGCGTCTGCTGAGGGCTCTCACCCCGCCACCCTACAATGTCTGCGTGGTGGGCGATGACGACCAGTCCATCTATGGCTGGCGTGGTGCGGAAATCACCAACATCACCGAGTTTGAGAACTTCTTCCCGAACCCGACGATTGTGAAGCTGGAGGAAAACTACCGCTCCACCACGCCGATCCTCCATACGGCCAACAGCCTCATCGTCCGCAACATCGGCCGCCGTGAGAAGACGCTCTGGAGCCGTAACAAAGGGAATGATCTGGTCCGCCTGATCGCCACGGATGAAGACGTGGAAGAGGCCGAGATGATCGCCAAGGAAGTCGAGACGGGTTATTTTTCCAACAAGGAACCCTGGGAGGCTTTTGCCGTGCTCTTCCGCACCAATGAGCAGAGCCGGTCGCTGGAACAGGCCTTCCGTGCCCGCAAGATTCCTTACCGTGTGGTGGGTGCCCGCAGCTTCTTTGACCGCCGCGAGATCAAGGACACGCTGAGCTATCTGACGATCCTGCACAACCCGCACGATGACATCGCGCTGCTGCGCATCCTGAACACGCCCTCCCGCGGCATTGGTGGAACCACGGCCGAACTGGCCCGGGACCACAGCATGGTCAAGCAGTGCAGCATCTGGGTGGCTCTGTGCGATCCGGATTTCCAGCGCCAGATCCCTGAAAAATCCCGCCAGGCCGTGCGCGAGTTTACGGAACTGATCTCCAAATACTCTGTATCTGCCGCGACCTCCGGAACTGGCGGTACCGACCTGGTGGTGATGGCCGAGGCTCTGATCAAGGAAGTCGGTTACATGGAGTACCTGCAAAAGCTCTCCAAAAAGCCCGAGGAGTTTCATGCCTGGGAGCACGGTCTGTCCCTGTTCCTGACCCAGCTCAGCAACTACCAGGAGCGTAACAAAAAGGATGGTCTGGGCGGGTTCCTGGACGAAGTGACGCTCAACGACGAACGCGAGGACAAGGACGACCTGGAAAAGAAAAAAGGCGTCTGCCTCATCACCTTGCATGCCAGCAAGGGGCTGGAGTTCCCTTATGTGTACCTGCCGGGTTTGGAAAAAGGCATTCTGCCGCACAAGCGCAGTTATGAGGAGAACCGGGTGGATGAAGAACGCCGCCTTTTCTACGTGGGCATTACCCGTGCCCGCCAGCGCCTGACCATCAGCTTTGTGCGGTACCGCACCAAATATGGCCAGAAGCAGAGCGAGCTGCCCAGCCCCTTCCTGGACGAGCTGGACCGCACCTACATTGACGAGATGGATTACGCCAAGCACATGAAGGAATCCCCCTCCCAGGAGGAAGCTCTCAACATCTTTGCCGGGCTGAAGGCCATGCTGAAAACCGACGAGGGCTGAAGTCGGG
This sequence comes from Prosthecobacter sp., assembly GCA_036405615.1. GTDB lineage: Bacteria > Verrucomicrobiota > Verrucomicrobiia > Verrucomicrobiales > Verrucomicrobiaceae > Prosthecobacter. The sequence goes on from DASWXG010000754.1 coordinate 8,651, forward strand.
AGCACGACGCAAGGAACTGATGGTGAGTGGCCTGTTCGTGACTCACCGACTGACCCACAGAGGGGAAAGAACGTGGTTGGGCGGGAGATCGACGGGTGCAGATGTCGCCTGTGACATGCTGTGTATTTGTGGATCGCAGGTCTCCCACCCGGCCTTGAAGCAACATTGGGTGGTTCAGGCTCGGCTGCTACTTCGCTTCACCTGCGG
>DASWXG010000755.1:0-2058 GCA_036405615.1 Prosthecobacter sp.
CGCAAAAACATCCGCGACTTCGGCGGCAAGCCCATGATTGCCTGGTCCATCGAAGCTGCTTTGGAAAGCGGCGTCTTTGACGAGGTGATTGTTTCAACGGACTGCCCGGAGATTGCAGAAGTCTCCCGTGCCCACGGTGCCAGCGTTCCTTTTCTCCGGCCTGAAGAGCACGCGGGTGACACTTCGGCATTGATGCCGGTTTTGCGTCTGCATCTGGACGCTCTGGAACGCGAGGGAAAAGCCGCCGCGTTTGCTTTCTGCATCTACGCCACGGCCCCGTTCCTCCAACCGCAGCGGCTCGCAGATGCAGCTCACGCCTTGTGGAACTCTTCTGCCGACTTCGTACTGGCGGTGAGTCCTTTCGAATATCCGGTCCAACGCTGCCTGAAGCTGGACGAAGCCGGTCGCCTCAGCTTCGCCCACCCTGAATTCGCCCTGACCCACTCCCAGCATCTGGAACCGCGTTTTCACGATGCGGGCCAGTTTTATGGCGGGCGCAGTGAAGCCGTGCAAAAGCACGATGCTGTTCTTTTCGCCGATTGCCTGCCGCTGTCCATTCCCCGGGATGAATCTGTGGACATCGACACCCCGGACGACTGGCGCTTTGCGGAAGCCCTGATGAAAGCCCGCTCCATCGTCCAGGCATGAGCAGGATTTCCATGTGGTTTGACGGAGGCGGGCCTTTTGGGTTCGGCAATGTCAAACGGAGCCAGGAATTGGGCGCATTCCTCGCCAGCGTCGGTCATGAGGTTGGTTTCCATCCCTTATCTGAAAGAGCAGAAGCTCTCATGACCATCCCGGTGTCGCGCAAGTCCGTGCCCGAGGTGATCGTCCTGGATGTGCCCTATGCGGGAGATGAAGTTTTGCAGGAGGCCCGACGCTCTGGTGCCAAGGTGCTGGCACTGGACTATGAAGGCCGCCTGGCACCTGACTTGGTGGTCAGCTTGCAATCTGTGCGCCAGTTACCCGAAGGCTGCCGTGCAGTCTCCGGCGTGGAATACTCCATCATCCGGGAAGAAATCCGCAGCCTCGGAACCCAGCATACCAAAAGTGACGACGTGCTGATCATTGTCGGTGGAGGAGATGTAGATGGGCTTTCCGTGCGCATTGCCCAAGCATTGGCTACTGGCTGTCCCCGGCTGACGGTGGTTCAGGGCCCCGCCGGAGGAGAATTGAAAGGACTGCCTGCGCATGCAAAAGTGGTCATCAATCCCCCCGATCTGCCTCAGCGCATGGCTGGCTGCGCCTGGGCGGTCACTACGGGCGGAACCACCATGCTGGAAATGCTTTGCCTTGGAAAGGCTGTCCATGTTGTCCCCCGCACCGTCCCTGAGGAACAGTTTGCCCGCCGGTTTGAGCAAAAAGGCAGTCTGCTGAGCATGGGCCTGGAGAACCTGTCTGTTCCTAATGACACCCGTATCACAGTCTGCGAAAAACGGGGGCCTGAAATCGTGGACGGGCAAGGTTGCCAGCGCATTGCAAGCCTGATAAAGACACTATGATGAACGATGAGACATGGTTGGTCGCCGTAGGAGCCGGCAGATGGCAGATTCCCGGCATTCAAGCCGCGAAGAACGCCGGCCTGAAAGTGCTGGCTGTGGACGGCCTTGCCACGGCGCCCGGGCTGGAGGTGGCGGACCGTTTTGAGATCGCTGACATTCGCGATCCGCAGGCCACCATCGAAGCCGTCTCCCGCGCGGGGATCCGCCCGTCCGGAGCCATCGCCTTCTGCAACGAAGCTGGCATGCTCACCACAGCAGCACTTCGCGAGCACTTTAATCTCCCCGGAGCCCGGACAGAGACGGTTGAGGCTCTCACCCGCAAAGACGTCCAGCGCAAGCTCTGGACCGAAGCCGGGCTGCCCTGCCCTCAATGGTTTGTCGTCAAGACCCTCGAGCAAGCCGTGGACGCGCTGAAAACGATCGGTGTCAAAGCCATCGTCAAACCGGTGGACTCCGCCGGCAGCCGTGGCGTCACAGTCATCGAACCGGGAACACCCGTGGATGACGCCTTTGCCCACGCCCTCAAAATGTCCCTGTCTGGCAAGGTGATCATTGA
>DASWXG010000756.1:0-10292 GCA_036405615.1 Prosthecobacter sp.
TGCGCTGGCGGGCCTGGCCCTGACCACCGACACTTCGGTGCTGACAGCCCACAGCAATGACTACGGCTTTGAATCCGTCTTCGCCCGTCAGGTGGAAGCCCTGGCCCAACCCGGAGATGTGGTGGTGGGCATCTCCACTTCCGGCACCAGCAAGAACGTGGTGGCGGGTTTGAAGGCTGCCCGCGAGAGCGGCTGTGTGGTGGTTTCCTTCACGGGTGAAAAAGGCGCAGACTGCGCTGCGCTGGCAGATCACGCTTACTGTGTGCCGACTCTGGTGACAGCTTATGCCCAGGAGTGTCACCTGCTGGCCGGTCACGTGCTGTGCGAGTATGTGGAGGCCGCCTTCCCGGGCTGAGTTCCGGTTCTAAAAAGCATGGGTCTGGGACGCAAATGGTCCATGGCATCGGTCGCCTGGCGGCTGGGCCGGAGGCTTGAAGACAAGGCTGCTCTGCTGCGTCTGTGCGCCAGCTATGGTGGCCTGGCTGCTTTCAAAGGAGACAGGCTGAGTCTGGAAACAACGGTGCCGGGAGCCCCCCGTTTGCACCTCCGGGACACGGCTGCCGACGCCATCCTGATGGTGGAGGTGCTGATGGAGCAGGACTACCGCTGCCTCAGCCGTCTTTCATTCACGCCCCGGTATATCTTGGACATTGGCGGCAACGTCGGACTCGGAAGCTTTTACCTGAAGTCTCTGTATCCGGAGGCTCAAATCGCAGGGTTCGAGCCGTCCCCGGCCGAGTTTGAAATGTTGTCGGCCAACTATGCGGAGTGGAGCGGTTGCGAGGCCCGGCAACTCGCGATTGGAGAAGAAGACGGAGCAAGCCTGCGCTTTGCCGTACACCCGGAAAAGACAGGCGGACAGCATGTGCTGGCCGAGGGTGAATCATCCGAGGGCTGGCACGAAATCCAGGTAAGGGCACGGCGGGTGGACCGCTTGATCGAAGAAGGCACTGTACGTGTGCCGGACCTGGTGAAAATGGACATCGAAGGGGCGGAAGTCTCCGCTCTTCGGGGTTTTGGGCGTTATCTGGAAGACGTGAAGTCGGTGGTACTGGAAACGCATTCTGATGAATTGCATCAAGCCTGCCTGGATCTGTTAGGCCGTGCGGGACACCGGGTGCTGGATGATACCGCGCGCTCTGCGGATGCACGGATCCTGCTGACCGAAAAGGTGAAATGAAAAGCGCCTGCGCCGGAAAAATCAAAGGCCGATGATTCTCCGCAATCTGTCATGGCTGACCGTGTCGCAAGCGGTGCGGCTGCTCACCGGGCTGCTTGTCGGTGCCTGGCTGACACGCAGCTTGGGGCCGGAGCAAAACGGTCTGTTAGGCACGGCCCTGGTCATCGGCTCACTGCTGGGCTTTGCTGCGGAACTGGGCCTTCGGCAGATCCTCATCAAGGAACTGTCCACACGTCCGGAGGAAGCCGGGCTGGTGTTTGGTACGGCGGCCCGGCTCATGCTGGTTTGGGGCTGCGTCTGTTTCGGTCTGGCTTGCTTGACGGCCTGGTGGTGGGGGGGACCCGCCATGCTGGCGGTGGGCAGCATTCTTTATGCATCGCTGCCGCTGAATGCCTATCTGGCGGTGCTGTCCCGCTGGGACGCCGCCCATGAGGCGCAACGCACGGCCAAGCTGGGGATTCTGGCCAACGTCGCTGCCGCGTTTGCTCGCGTGGCTTGCATCCTCACTGGGGCGGACCTGCAATGGGCGGCTGCCACCATCGTGCTCGAAGTGGTCATCTCGGCCGCGGTAGCAGGCGGGTGGGCATTTCACCGCGGATGGGGGCCCGACTTTGGCAGATGGGACAGGGAAGTGGCGCGGGGCCTTTTGCGGGAGTCGCTTCCGCTGTTTTTTGCCCATTCCGGCACCTTGCTGCTGCTGCGGGCGGACCAGATGATGATCTACCAGATGAGGGGGGCTGCAGATGCTGGCATCTATGCCGCTGCCACGCGGTTGTCAGAGATTGCCTATGCAGCCGGGCCGATGTTGATCATGACTTTCCTGCCCGTGTTGTCGCGGTCGTTTCAGTCAGATCCGGACAAGTTCCGGCGGCAGTGCGCCTGGCTGTTTTCCGCAGTTAGCCTCATGGCCTACGGCTCTGTCGTTTTCTGGTGGCTGGCGGGCGGTTGGGTGGTGAAGTTGCTTTACGGCGAGGCCTTCCACGAAGCTGCCGCAGTGCTGATGGTGCATGGCCTGGCGACAGTGCCCTATCTCCATGGTGAGCTTCGGACGGCCATTCTGGTGATCGAGCGCAAGACGGCATGGAGCATTCGCTGTGCTCTGTTTGGGCTGGCGCTCAATGTCGGTCTTAACTTCTGGCTGGTGCCCGGGTATGGTGCTGTCGGTGCGGCCTGGGCCACGGCGGCGGCCTACTTGCTGGCCTGGGTCTTTTCTTCTCTGGCTGTTCCTGCTCTGCGGCCGATTGGAATGTTGCAACTGGCGGGGCTTTCTTCGCCCTGGCGTGTGTTGCGGGGAAGGGCCGCCTGGCAGACACTGATGTCATGAGTGCCGCTGCTTTAAACATATCTGCCATCCGGCGCGTAGCGATTGTGCGCTGTTGCGGGTTGGGAGACGTGGCACAGATGACACCGCTGCTGAGGCAGATCCGTGCCGATGCCCCGGAGGCAAAAATTGAGGTGTTCATCAACAGCAATGTGGCTTGCTTGCTGGATGCTTCCCCGTGGGCCGATGTGGTCCATGCGGTGCCGTCGGAGGACTTTCTCTCAGGAAAGCAAAATCCGCTGATGGGGCGTCTCTGGCATCGGGTGAAGAGTTGCGGGCCGTATGATGTGCTGCTGTACCTGGACTTGGCCTGGCTGAAATCTCTGCTGGCACGCCGGGTTGCTGCCCGCCGCCGGGTAGGCTTCAGAACGGAGGCGGTGAAACCCTGGCAGCCTTGGGACATGTCGGTCACAATACCGACTGACTACCCACGGAACGCGGACCACACCTCCCTGTGGTTTTTGCGTTTGTGGCAGGCCGCTACGGGAGCGCAAGACAGAGGTTTTTCGGCCGATTTGTCTCAGCTGAAAAGCAGGGATGAACCGCCCCTGCGACAGCACATCGCTCTGGTTCCCAAGGCTGGCAATGCCATCACGCCAGGGGCGGTGAAGCAGTGGCCCGCCCGTTATTGGCCCGCGCTGGCGGAAGGGTTCCTGGCTGCGGGGTGGGTGCCGGTGGTCATGGGGCAGGCTGGCGATCTGGACATGGCATCCATGCCGGCAGGCACACTGGACATGCAGGGAAAGCACCGTATCCCGGAGGCTGCTGCCTACCTTTCCCGGTGCGCGGGAGTGGTGGCCAATGACTCTGGGCTGTATCATCTTGCCATGGCCATGGGGGTGCCTGCGGTGGGGCTGTTTGGGCCCACTGCCGTGGCCCGGACCGGACCTTTTCGCGCTTCCCACGGCGTCGCTCTTTCCGCCCCGTTGCCATGTGTGCCTTGTTGCGCCACTGTTTGCACAGTTCCGGCGGCGGGCCGCCCGGAGCATGAGCGTCCCTTCTGTCTTTCCGCCCTGCAGCCGGCCTATGTCTGCCAGCAGGCGCTCAGCCACTTTGCCCGGTTTGAAACATGAGTAACAACCGTTCAGGTGCTTTGTTTCCCATGCTGGCCATGGGGGGCGTGGGGCTTTTTGCCCTGGCCTCCATCTTGCTGACGGAGGGCAACACCATCGGGGAATTCTGCCGCTACCTGCTGGTGGCCGGGTTTCTGCTCAGTGTCGTGGCACCGCGTGCGGGCTTCTTTGTGTGGCTGGCGCTGTGCGGTTACAATGACCTTTTGAAACGGCTGATGATCATGGGCGGGAGGGTCAGCCATGCGGATCTGCCGTTTGTTCTGGGCATCACTCCGGCCATGTTCGGCGGGGTGGTGGTGGCCTTGCTCCTGGGCGGGTTGCTGGGGGGACGCCGCCTGATGCCGCGCGATTTTTTCGCTCTTCTGGCAGGCGGGGCTTTGATGGCGGCGACCGGAGGCCTGGCGCTGGCGCAGAAAGGCGGTATGAACGGCGTCCTCCAGGCCCTGGCTAACAACGGTCTCTATGCGCTTCTCCTGTTTGTCCTCCCGTTGCTTTTCAGGACAGCGGAGGATTTGCAGCGGCTCTGGCGGTTTTTGATTTTCGCCTTCCTGCCGGTGGCGGTCTACGGTGTGGTCCAGCAGGTCAACGGCTTCTCAACTTTTGAAGTGGAATACCTGCGGACGGGACTCAGCATCGAGGGGTATCAGCTGGCTTCAGAAAGGGTACGCGCTTTCTCCACCCTGAATTCTCCGAGCGCCCTTTCGGCTGTGTGCGCCTTCCTGGCGGTGATGAGCTTGCACCTGGGGTTTGTCCCACGGGAAAAAGGCCAGCCGCGCCTGCTCCCGGGCTGGCTGGCTGTGCTGTGTTTCATCGCTCATTTTGCCGGGCTTGTGGCTTCCACCAGCCGCACCCCGCTGCTGCTGGTACCTGCGGCGCTGTTTGGCGGGTGGTGCTTCTACAACAGGGGCCGCACGCGGATGTTTTACTTCATGGCCGTGGGCGGGTTCCTGCTGCTGGTGCTCAGTTCGTCATCGCTGATCAATAACCTGGAAACCGTGACGCGATTCCTGGACAGCCTGGCACCTTCGGACAGTTTTGTGGGCCGCATGGTGGTGGTGGGCACTTATTGGGACCGGCTTGAAGGCTTTGCCACGGTGCTCATGAATCCGGAAGCGTACACGCTCTTTGGCTGGGGCATTAGTGAAACGGGTGAGGGCCGCTTCCACTACCATGATCCGCTCAGCGAAGTGCTGGTGCGTTTTGGCAGCCTGGCGCTGCTGTTCCTGCTGGTGATGGCGGCGGTGCTGTTGCAGAGAAGCCACAGCCAGGCCTGGCGGCTGCACCAGCCGAAAGACCGCCGCGCAGCCTCGCAGTTCATTGCCCTGGCGTTTGCGCTGATCGCGGTGTCCGCCATCAGCGGAAGCATTTTGACGGTGTTTCCTAACAACGTGTTTTTCTGGATGTCTCTGGCAGGCGTGGCGGCCCTGGCCCGCCAGCAGTCCCTGGAGGAAAACAAACAGCGAAGCCTGGCTGCTGAGGACAGCCCGGCAGCCGTTCCTGACAAGCTCCGGCCTCTGCGCCCCAGGTCCCGCCGCATCTCGATGTCTTCATGATATGAAAGCTGCCTTCCACGCTCTGCAAAGCATCGCTTCCGTGTGGCCGCTGGTCCGCGGTCGCGATTTCATGACCCGCAATGTGTTGCGCCGCCCGGCATGGCGCGACCAGTTGGCAGGCCGCGCCCCGCTGGTCAGGACACGGCATGGTTTTGGCATGCGGGTCAACGAAGGAAATGACTACACCTCCATGGTGCTGAAGCTGTTTGGCAACACGGAGCCGGTCACCGAAGCTTTTGTTCTGGAGCATGTGCCGGAGGGGGGCGGATTTGCCGACATCGGTGCCAATGTGGGGTACTTTGCGCTGCTGGCCGCAACCCAGCGCCGTGCCCGTGTGGAGGCCTTTGAGCCGAATCCGGCGATCGCCACCTTGCTTGAAGAAAGTGTCGCGATGAACCGCCTCCAAGATCAGGTTCAGGTGAACCGGCTGGCTGTGGGGGACCGCGAAGGAGTGCTGCCCTTTTGTCTGCACGATACCAACACCGGGCACTCGCATCTGGCCGCAGACGGCACGTCCGGGGACATTGAAGTGCCAGTGGTGGTTTGGGATCAATGGTGGGCTGGCAGACAGCCAGAACCGCGCATCCATTGTGTGAAGATGGACATTGAGGGGGCCGAGGTGCTGGCCCTGCGCGGCATGCGCGAGTTTTTGCTGCGCCAGAAACCGGCGCTGGTGGTAGAAGCCTACGACGACCAGTTGCGCGAATTCGGCGCAAGCGCCGATGAATTGAAGCAACATCTGTTAGGTTTGGGGTACCGGGAAGCGCGTCCCGCCGACGGCAACCTCTACCTTGTTCACTCTGAATCCTGATCTCCTGCCTCCCATGCTCCGCTCCCTGGCCCGCCGCTGGCTCTTTACGTTTAACACCATCCGTTACCGGGTGGAATGGCCGCGCCTGGAGGCGGCATTGAGACGCACGCCATGCCGGGGAGTTATCTTCGACGGGGGCGCGGGTTCGGGGGAGTTCGTCCGGCGCGCCCTGGCTCTGGGATTTGAGAAAGCTGTCGCCCTGGAGTATGACCGGCAGAACTTTGAGATTCTGCAAAAGAATGCGGGGAGGCTGCCTCAGGTTCAGGTGATGAACGAGTCACTGCTGGCCGTGCCGCTGCCGGATGAAAGTGTGGATGTCGTGATGAGCACGCAGGTGCTGGAACACATCGCCGATCATGAAAAGGCGGCGGCCGAACTGGCGCGCATCCTCAAGCCAGGCGGCTATGCGGTGATCACCGTGCCGAGACCGCCAGAGCCATTTCCCAATCCGGATCATGTACGCGAGGGGTACACCGAAGACGAGCTGGACGCTTTGTTTGCACCGCATGGCCTGCGTCCTCTGCAGCATGACTGGTTCCTCACTTTTCCGACGGTCAGGCGCATGCTGGGCAGTGCCCGGTTGCCGCTTAACGGGATGTTTGTGCCTGTCGCGATAGTGGATGCGGAAACCTCTCTGACGGCAGAGGAACGTCGCTCCCAGCAGCCTTACGGACTCCTGGGCCTTTATGAAAAAACACGTGCATGAGCAGGTGTCGATGAATGAAGCACCGCCAGTCGTAAAGGCGGGGCGTGTGCTGTGTGTGGATCCGGTGTTGGATCCGGCGCGCCCCACCGCCCAGAGCCTGTTTGTGGCGCTGCCCGGCCTGCTGGCTCAGGGCTGGGAGGTGGAGGTGTGGTGTCTGCATCACGCACCGCTGGATCCACGGATCAAGGTGCGCAGGCTCCCCGCGGCTCCCTGGCTGCGGTTGCTGGAGCCTCTGTGGTTCTGGCTGGTGGCGTGGTTCCTCGTTACCGCAGAACGGCTGCGCGGACCCGGTTGGGACATTGTCCACACGACAGGGCCTGACATGCCCGGAGCCGATGTGATGTCGCTGCATTTTCACAACCGCACCTGGCTGCGTCTGCAGTGGCAGGATCCAGGGGCCTCCTGGCGTGACCGGTTGAGGCTTTTGCACACCTTGATTGGAGTGACTCAGGAAACCATCGCCCTGGCCTCGGCTGGCTGGCGGGTGCTGCTCCCGGTCTCTGAAGGGCTGGCTGGCCGTGTGCGGCCGCTTTTGCGCCCTGGCAAAGAGATCCGGGTGCTGGCAAATGTGCTGGATGTTCAGCGTTTCCACCCCGGTGTGAGGGCTGTGCATCGCGACCAGACCCGGACTGAGCTGAAGGCCTCGGCGCAGGACTATGTTTTCGTTTTTGTGAGCACCGGCCATTATCAACGCAAGGGCCTCTGGCCTGCGGTGACCGCGATAAAGGCGTGTCGTGCTGACATTCTGGAGAGCACGGGATTGAGTGTGCGTATGCTGGTGGTGGGGGCAGGGGACAAGGCCTTGGGCCGCCTGGTTCCGCGTCTGGAAAGGGAGTTTCCCGGCTGGCGCGAGTGGCTGGATTTTCGCCCGCCAACGAGCTGTGTGGAGCGCTGGTATGCCGGTGCCGACGCTTTTTTGTTCCCCTCGCGCTACGAGACTTTTTCTTTAGTGGCTTTGGAGGCTTCAGCTTGCGGGCTGCCGCTTCTCATCACGCCTTATGACGGACATGAGATGTATCTGAAGGCCGGTGCCAACGGCTGCCTCCTGGCCTGGGATCAGGGCGAGATGCAGCAGCAGCTCCGCCAATACATGACGCACCAGCGGCTGAACATGCGGCCCGGACCTGCGGCTTTTGTGGATGCGGAGGCGTATGCCCGATCTCTGGATGAAACCTACCGAAGTGTGATGGCCGGGCGGAAAGCCGTGTCTTGAAAATGACTGTGAAGATTCATCTGGCTCCAACACCGCCCTGCATGGGCTGGGTGAGCATGAACCGCTACTGGCAGGCCCTGGTGAATGAGTCTGCCGGGGATGACACCGTACATTCTCTTTTGCCAGCAGGGCGTCTGGAGGCCGGGGCCGGACCTGTTTGGCAGAGGTTCTGGATGCGGGGTGTGGGTTATCCCTGGCGCATCAAAACCCAGGTGAAGGACGGTGTGCTGCATGTCCTGGACCATAGTTTTGCGGATCTGCTGGCCTATGTGAATCCAGGTGTGAAAACCGTGGTGACCGTGCATGATCTGATCCCGCTGACAGATCCGGGCGATCTGAGCAGCCAGCAGGTCCGGAGATTCAAAGACCGTGTCCAATGGGTTACCCGCGCGGACCGGGTGGTGTGTGTGTCACAGCATACCGCCGCCGAGGCACAAAGACTGCTGGGTGTGCCGACCGAACGCGTCCGGGTATTGCCAAATGGTGCCAGTGCATTGCCCAGACCTGACCCGGCTTTGAGTGCGAGGTTGCAAACGTTGAAACCCTGTCTGTTGAGCGTGGGCAGTGCGGTGCCTCGCAAGAATCTAAAACTCCTGGCACCTCTGGCCGCAGGTCTTGCGGCTCGGGGAATCTCTCCTGTCATTGTGCGCGCAGGCGCGTCTCTGCCAGACTCTCTGGCTCAGGGCATCCGCCAGCATGCGGAATTGCTCGAACTGGGGCAGGTGACAGATGCGGAACTGTCGGCGGCCTATGCCGGAGCTGCGGTGACTGTAGTGCCATCGTTTCAAGAGGGGTTTGGTCTGCCGGTGCTGGAGGCCATGCTGGCGGGCTGTCCCGTAGCCTACAGCCGGGCCACCAGCCTGCCGGAAGTGGCTGGCGATGCGGGACTGTCCTTTGATCCGCATGCGGTCGGCGAGGCTGTGGAAGTCTGTGCCCGGCTGTTGGAAAATGAAGAATTAAGGCAGAAACAGAGCGAACTTGGCCGGAAGCGTGCCGCTGTCTTTTCCTGGCAGCATCATTGGCAAGGCCTGCGGGCGGTGTATAACGGACTGGTATCTGACTGAGAATGAACCCCGGGTCTTCGCGTGAACATAACTGGCCTGTGCGGCTGCTGGTTCCAGCTCTGTGCCTGGCTGTTTTGCTGGCCGTGCTGCCTTATGCGGCAGGCTATGGCGAGTTTCGGGTCACGCTGTTGCAAGAGCTGTTGCTGCGCTGGAAAGACCCTACCTGGCAGCACGGATTTTTGGCTCCCTTCATTGCGGGCTGGCTTGTCTGGCGGAGGCGGTCGGAGCTGGCTGTTCTGCCGGTGAATGGCAGTGCCTGGGGAGGTGTCCTGGTCATCCTCTCGTTGCTCTTCTATTATGCCGGGTACAAGGCCAACAATTATTACTTCGGCGCACTCGGAGTGCAGGTGTTTGTGGCCGGGGCCGTGCTCTGGCTGTGGGGAAGGGAACATGGCCGCAAACTGTTCTTCCCCTGGTTGATGCTCGGGTTCATGTGGCCGCTGGTGTTTTTGGAAGAAGGACTGGCCTTTCGTTTGCGGGTGCTGATGGTGGAATGCGTGTCGCTGGTGCTGAATGTCATCCAGGTGGACACCATTCGCGACGGGACCTCGCTGCTGTCGGCCCCGGATGCCGAAACCGGAAGAGCCCTGGGTGAACTTTTCAGTCTGAAGGTGGACGGGCCGTGCAGCGGCATGCGGTCGCTGTTTGCGTTGTTGATGGTGTCGGCGGCCTTTGGCTATTTTGCGCAGCGGGCGTGGTGGCGCCGGCTGTTTCTCTTTGCGTGCAGCTTCCCTTTGGCGGTGGTTGCAAACATGGTGCGCATCTTCCTGTTGCTGGGGGGCACTGTGCTTTTTGGTCAGGAGTTTGCCATTGGCACCGAGGAGAACGATGTTTCCACCTACCACTTCATGTCTGGCATCGTGGTGTATCTGGTGGCACTGGCCGGCCTGCAACTCATCTCCCGGGGCATGAACCGTGTGCTGGGAGAAGACAGGCCTTTGCCGGTGACGGCTGCGGGAGCTTTGCCCGTTTCACCGCCGGTCGGCTGGCTGCGCCCGCTGCTGCTGGCGGCCGGGGTGACCGCGGTCCTGGTGGCCTGTCGTCTTGCCCCCGCAGTCGCTGCGGGCAATGAAGCCGGGGTGGTGATGCGGCTGCCTTCCGGCGTCGGTCGGTTTATCGGGGATGAAGAGCAGCCGGACAAAGTGGAGAAAGAACTGCTGCCTGCCGACACCCAGCTTGTGAAGATGCGCTACCGGACGCTGTCAGAACCGGACAAACGGGACGTTGCCAATGTGACCCTGGTTCTCTCCGGAGCGGAGCGGCGCAGTATCCACCGTCCCGAAGTGTGTCTGAACGGCCAGGGCTGGACACTGCTGGAATCCCGCATTGTGCCGGTGAAAATGGGCGAAGGTGGCACATTGGAGGTCAAGG
>DASWXG010000757.1:0-4695 GCA_036405615.1 Prosthecobacter sp.
CCATCTGCTGGCCTTGAAGATTACGGCGGCCAATGAGCAGGAGCGGGCCCAGGTGGGAGAGCTGGCGCAGAAGCTCCAGGAGGTGACCAGAGAAAAGGTGGAACTGGCCTATGTGGACCAGGGCTATACCGGAGAGCAGCCTGCGGAAGCGGCCCAAAGCGAAGGCATCCGCCTGGAGGTGGTGAAACTGCAGGAGGCCAAGAAGGGCTTTGTGCTGCTGCCCAGGCGCTGGGTGGTGGAACGCTCCTTTGCGTGGTCGGCCCGGTTCCGGCGTCTGGCCAGGGACTATGAACGGCTAACCACTTCCCTGGAAGGCATCCACTGGCTGGCCTTTGCCACGCTGATGCTTAACTCCCTCTTCAAAAGTTCATAACACGCTCTAACCAAGCGTCGCTCTCAACACCTGTCCCGCCTCGAGCTCAAATCGCCATGACCACTCAACATTCAACCCACAGTCAAAGCCTCGCCCCCGGACAGGCATGAGCGGACTTCGATGTTCGTCCAATCCAGATGCGCCCACTATACGCTCAAGCTAAGCAATCGTTGCTCCTGAGTTACCCTGACAGCGTCTTCCGCGCTCAGATGGTCAGTGAGTGGGCAGGCACATTCGACCTACCGCAACCCGTGGCGGACTATTATGCAGAGCTTGGCCCCTTTGACGTACATATTCCCGCTTACGGGAATCCATATTTCCTGCCGTCCCTTGCCTCTCTTTGGAAGTTTCAGTCGGGTTACCGTTATCACCCCGAAACATCCGAGAGATTTGCGGACTGGGAGGATGACTGGCTCGTGATCGCCGACGAAGGCGGAGATGCGTTGATCTACTCGCGTGGCGACGCCACGATTTCTCACGCTTATCATGGAGAGGGTTTATGGTCACCCGAGCCGTTGTTTGCATCCATTGAGCACATGACCGCATGCCTTTCGATCATGGGGGAGATTACCAGTTCGGCAGGTTTGGATTTCACTGATAGCGACTCATTCATCCTGCCTTGCTACGTTCAGCTAGCAGAAACCCGGATGACGGAGGTCACACAAGATCCATTGTACACTGAGCGAGTACTCACCAGACTCGGATGGCTGCACAACTGAACCAACGATCAAGAACTGACAAAACGGATGCAGGCAACGGCTCGTGGCAGATGGTAGTCTTGCGCTCGCCGTCGCCGCAGCTTAGACGTTCGCCCAATCACAGGAGTCCATCGCCATGAAGACAGCAACAGCAATCGTACTTGCGCTATTCGTGCTTCCGGCGTTTTCACAACTTCCCGTCCAACCACCAGCAGAGGCCGAGATACTTCGAGCGAAGGGAGAGGCGGCAAAGATCATCATTGAGAAGGCCTATTCGATTTTATCTCATGCTCGGGTATTCGCTTCGCGAGCGATTGGCGATGATAGAGTACCGACTTCTTCATGTTGGGCTATGACTGTGATCGTGAAACACGATCCAGAAGCATTGAGGCGCCTCACGGAGAGCCTGTCATACCTGGAGAGGCCGGAGCCAAAGCTTTATGCTTTAGCCGCCATGTTTTCTGTGGATCCCAAGACGGCAGAGAGATGGCCATTGTCAAGTTTCCCCGAAGCCTATCGGGAGCGACCGGTTCACACCATGGACGGTTGTAATTACAGTGAAACCACCTTCGAGAGTGCGTTGGAGGAGATTTATCGTCCGGGACACGCAGATACCTTTTTGACGACCTTCCATCCATCTATCAGACCACCGACATTGCACGTCATGAAGACCGAACAAAGCAACCCGGCACATTTCACCAGTCACACAAAGCCGAGCAAATCACTGGAGGTAATCAAGCTCCAACCGAAGAGATAGGGAATGTAAAAGAGGTAGAGGAGAGGTCCAGGGTCACTGGCCAGGAGAAGGCTGATGCTCATTGAGATCTGTTCCGCAAGTCAGCTTCACCTCGGCAGCGTGGACGACTTTGCTCCCAGCAGGCCGACTTTGACGCCAGCCGCCTGCAAAATGCGGGTGGCTTTGACGTGAACCACAACCCAGACAATGAAGTTCACAAACGGGATGCAGGCCCCGACAACGGCCACCGCAAAGCCGATCCTGTCAAACACATGCCAGGACAGGGCTGCCGAGATGCACCAGACACCGAAGACAGCGGCGAGCATGACTGTTTTCAAAAGCGGGGCGGCATCCGCTGCTGCAGTCTGGCTGGGCACGGCCGACCCCATGAACAGACCGAGGCCAAAGAGCACCAAAACAGCCACGAGCTGAAGACGGTGAAAGAGGGCGATGGAGCGGATTTTTTCGGAAGTCAGGACGGGAGTCATCCCCATGCGTTAAGTGGGACAATTCTTGACGTCAAGCATCCGCCTCAGCTTTCGGTTTCGGTCGGCGTATGGTGGTGGCTGACGTTGTCGCCATCGCTCTTCCTCAGCCCCCAGAAAGTGAACGAAGAGATCATGGTCAGCACGCCCAAGGTCAGGAAAGCCTGATGAAGAGCGGGGATGGTCTTCGCCGGGTCTGTCTGCTCAAACCCGCCGAGGAACCAGGCGGTGAGCATGGAAGCCAGGGCCACGCCAAAGCTGGCGGACATCTGCTGGCCGGTGCTGGCAATGCTGCTGGCCTTGCTGGCATCCCGGTCATCCACATCGGCAAAGATCAGCGTGTTCATGCTGGTGAACTGCAGGCTGGAGAAGAAACCCTGGGCAAAACTCAGCGGCAGGATCAGCCAGATGGAGGTCTGCTGTCCCACCTGGGTGAAAAGGGTCATCGTCAGCCCGAGCAGGACGGTGTTCACAATCAGCACCGGCCTGTGGCCAAAGCGGGCCAGCAGCGGGCGGCTGATGACTTTCATGCCAATGGCCGCCAGGGCCAGCGGGATGGTAAGCAAACCCGCCTGCCAGGGGGGAAAACCAAGACCGATCTGGTACAGCAGCGGCAGCAGAAAAGGCATGCCGCCCACACCGAGACGGGTGATGAAGCCGCCCATCACCGAAAGCCGGAAAGTGCGGATGGAAAAGAGGCTCACGCGCAGCAGCGGCGCGGCCATGCCGTGCGAGTGCCGGCAGTAGGCGGCCAGCAGCGCGAGGGACACCACGGTCATCACCGTGAGCACGGGCACAGAAAGCGTATGCTCGCCAAACACCTCCAGCACATAGGACAGAAGGGCCACGCCGGAGCCAAACAGCACAAAGCCCCAGCGGTCCAGCGGCGGGACCTCAGGGTCCTTGTAGTCAGGCATGTGGCGGTGTGCCAGCCAGAGGCCGACGATGGCAAAGGGCACGTTCAGGAGAAAGATGATGCGCCAGGAAAACCAGTAAATGATGGCCCCGCCGAGAGAAGGGCCAATGAGGGGACCGATCAGCGCAGGGATGATCACATAAGTGGTTATCCTCAACATCTCCGAGCGCGGGAACGAGCGCACCAGCGCGATGCGGCCCACCGGCATCATCATGGCACCGCCCATGCCCTGGATGATGCGGGCGATGACCAGGGTGGACGGGCTGCCCGCCACGGCACACAGCAGAGAGCCCAGTGTAAACATGACGATGGCCAGGGAAAACACCCGCCGGGTGCCAAAGCGATCCGCCATCCAGCCGCTGACAGGAATGAAAACCGCCAGGCTGAGCGTGTAGCTGGTGAGCACAGACTTCAGGCTCAGCGGCTCCACCCCGAGGCTGTGCGACATGGTAGGCACCGCCGTGTTCAGGATGGTGGCATCCAGGTTTTCCATGAACAGCGCCACGGCCACCAGCCAGGGCAGAATGGCCAGCGAGGCCTGCGGACTCCCCATGGCGGCGACCTCCTGCGGAGGCTGGGCTGCGGCGGGGGGAACGCTCATGAGGGGGAAAGGGCCGAAAGCTCAGTCTTCAGCCTTCCTGCTCCTTTTTCCAGGCTTTTAAAATGGCATCGAGCAAGCCGGGGAAACGGCTGTCCAGTTCCTTGCGGCGCACGCGGCTGGTCAGTTCCACACCGCGCCGTTCGCTGTGGATCACCCCGGCCTCGCGCAGGATGCGGTAGTGCTGGGAGCAGGTGCTCTTGGGCATGGCGCAGTCCAGGCGGCTGGTGGTTTCCACACAGTTCAGGCCTTCCTCCTCCTTGCGGAGTTCGGCCACAATGCGCAAACGCACCGGATCGGACAAGGCATGAAGGATGCCCGGGACGGTGATGCTTTCGACGGGGGGATGGTGAAGCGGTCTGATGAAAACATTCTACACAAATTTTGCTTGCAGTTCAATAATTCTTTAGTTCCGTATTTGTGAACAAAGGAACTATTCTATGCCATCACTGTTCGATTCGATCCAAGTTGGTTCTCTGGTCCTGCCAAACCGCATCTTCATGGCCCCCCTCACCCGTTCCCGTGCCGGGAAAGAGCGTGTCCCCAATGCCCTCATGGCGAAGTACTACCGCCAGCGTGCCGGGGCGGGGCTCATCCTCAGCGAGGCCACCTCGGTGACTCCCATGGGCGTCGGTTATGCCAATACCCCCGGCATCTGGTCCGCTGCCCAGGTCGGCGGCTGGAAGCTGGTGACCCAGGCGGTGCATGAGGCGGGCGGCCGCATCTTTCTCCAGCTCTGGCATGTGGGCCGTGTTTCTGACCCGATGTTTCTGGATGGAGCCCTGCCCGTGGCCCCCAGCGCCATCCGCCCGACGGGTCATGTGAGTCTGGTGCGTCCGGAAAAGCCTTTTGTAACGCCCCGCGCGCTGGAGGCCGCCGAGATCCCTGG
>DASWXG010000758.1:0-14839 GCA_036405615.1 Prosthecobacter sp.
GGGCCCCAGCGGCGGGCCCAGCACGGTGTGCCCGTCCACCACATTGATGCGCCCCCAGTCCGGCCGTGTGCCCTGGCTGCTGCTGGCATGGACATGTGCCGGGCCCACCGCCTCCACCTGCACCGAGAGGTTTTTCTCCCCCTGGAAGAGCATCACCTCGCCCAGGGCAAAGAGGTACCGCTGGTCCTCACGAAACAGCCGCGTGGCCGTCACCCGCACCTTGTGCGCCGTGCGCCCGCCTGCCGGGATGACCACCGGCAGCAGGCCGGGATTGGGAAAGTCCTCCCCGGTGAAGTCCGCCAGCAGCGTGCGCTGGGTTTCATCGTCCTCACCCAGAAGCTCGATGCGGAAACGCAGCGGGAAACCGTAGCCCGGCTCTGTGCTGCCGCCTCCCGGCGGCGGGGCCACCAGCACCACGCTGTCCAGCCGCTGCGGGCCGCCCAGGTTCAGCTCGATCCACTCCACCGTGTCGCGCGAGTTTGAGTAATCGCTGTGCCAGCCCAACCGCTGGGTGATCTGCGGCGGTGGAGCCGCCGGCAGCCCGGCCAGTTCACCGGCCAGCACCGCACGCTCCGCCTCCAGGCGGCGCAGTTCCGGGCTCAGCCATCGCCAGGCCGTGCCACCGCCGGTCCCGGTGCTCGCATCTGCAGCCGCAACCGCGAGACGCGCGCCCGGCATCATGAGCAGCAGCAGCAACAGCGGGAGCCTGGGCAAGCCAAGAAGCTGGCGTTTAGGGCGGATCATCCGCCGCGAGCATAACCAGGGCCGCCAGACTGCGCCACCTCCTTCTGCCCTGCCCCCTTCCCCCGAACATTCGGGGGAACTGCACAAACACCGCCCTCTGCCCGTTTTAAACCGCCTGCCTTCTCCACGATGCTCCGCCGGCTCTCCACCCTCCTTTTCCTCAGTCCCGGGTTTGCCTTCGCAAGCGCTCCGGCCGCCCAGCCACCGGCCCCGGCCCTGGACTCTCTGGTGAAGCCGTTTTTCGACCGGCACTGCACGAGCTGCCACGGTGACCAAAAGCAAAAGGGCGACCTGCGCGTGGACACCCTGAAGGTGGACCTCCACTCCCCCAAGAGCATGATGCACTGGGAGGAGATCATGAACCGCATCAACTCCGGTGACATGCCGCCGGAGGACGAACCCCGCCCCAAGCCGGAGGAGATTTCCCGCGTGGCAGACTGGATCGTCACCCAGCTCCGGGAAGCGGAGGTGGCCAAACAATCCTCCGCCGGTGAACGCGTGGCCCTGCGCAAACTCTCCCGTGAGGAGTACGCCAACAGCCTCCGCGACCTGCTGGGCGTGACCTTTGATGCCAAAGGCCCCAGCGGCCTGCCGGAAGACCCGGACTGGAAGGGCTTTGAGCGCATCGGCTCCGTGCTCACCCTCTCCCCCGCCCATGTGGAAAAGTACCTCTCTGCCGCCGAGCTGGTGCTGGAGGAGGCGCTTTCTCTGCGGCCGGAACCCAAGCGCGACATCATCCGCTGGGCAGCCTTTGACATGCGCTGGAAAGGCTTTGCCGAAGAGTACAAGGCACGCGGCATCGCCGACCAGGTGCGCATCGAAATCGTGCCCAACAACTACACCACGGACAGCTGGAACCTGGAGGTGAAAACCACCGGCGACTACCTGCTGCGGCTGAAGCTGAGCGGCCTGCGCCCCGCCGGCGGCCGTGCCCCGCGCCTGAAAGTGTACATGTCCAGCATCGACAAGACGCTCATTGAGCAGGACATCGATGCAGCGGAGGACAAACCCGTCACCGTCGAGGCCCGCGTGCATCTCCTGGCCGGCAAATATCCCGTCCGCATCATCAACTCCGTCCCCGGCCCCAACCCGGAAGGCCGCAGGTCCCGCCACAGCGGCACGCCCAACGCCTTCACCAATGTCCGCAGCCGTGTGCCCTGGCAGATCAAGCTGACGGACGACGATTTCAAACCCATCCAGCCCACGCTCATCGTGGACTCGGTGGAGTGGGACGGCCCCCTTGTCGAATCCTGGCCCACCCCGGCCCACCAAAGCATCTTCTTCGCCGGTGAGGCAGGCCCGAAGGATGCCGCCTATGCCCGCGAGATCGTCAGCCGCTTTGCCAGCCGCGCCTGGAGACGCCCAGTGAAAGCTTCCGAGACGGAACACCTCATGAAGCCTTTTGAACAGGCGCAAAAGCTCGGGGAAAACTTCGAGCAGTCCGTGAAAAACTCGCTGCTCGCCGTGCTCTGCTCCAAGAACTTCGTGTACCTCGAAGAAGGCAGCGCCACACAAGCCGCCCCGCAACTGACGGATTCCGAACTCGCCTCCCGCCTTTCTTATTTTCTCTGGAGCAGCATGCCGGACACCCGGCTGCTGGAACTGGCGCAATCCCACACCCTGCATGAGCCCGCCACGCTGCGTGCCGAGGTGAAGCGCATGCTGAAGGACCCCAAGGCGGAGGCCTTTGCCTCCAGCTTCCCCCGCCAGTGGCTGCAGCTGCGCAAAGTCGGCATGTTCCCGCCAGACAAAACCCTCTACCCGGAATACGACGAAAACCTGGAGCAGAGCATGGTGGCGGAGACCGTCGGCTTCTTTGACGAAGTGCTGAAGCGCAACGGCAGCCTGCGCGACTTTCTCGACTCCGACTGGACGATGCTCAACGAACGTCTGGCCGAGCACTACGGCATCCCCGGCATCCGGGGCAACCGCCTCCAGCGCGTCTCTTTGAAACCCGAAGACCATCGCGGCGGCCTGCTCACCCAGGCTGCGGTCCTCAGCCTGACTTCCGACGGCACCCGCCACCGCCCCGTGCATCGCGGCGTCTGGGTGCTGGAGTCCATCATCGGCAAACCGCCGCCACCGCCGCCCGCCAACGTGCCCGCCCTCAGCACGCCGGCCCCCAATGCCAAAAAGACCACCGTGCGTGAAAAGCTGGAGCAGCACCGCGCCGACCCGAACTGCACCGCCTGCCACAACAAGATCGACCCGCTCGGCGTCGCCTTTGACAACTACGACGCCATCGGCCGCTGGCGCACCGTGGAAACCCTGAAGGAAGGCACTGGCGAAAACCCGCCCCTGGACCCCGGTGGCAAGCTCGCAGACGGCCGCGCCTTCTCCGGCTCCGCCGACCTGAAAAAGCTCCTGGTGGATGATACCGACCGCTTCGCCGCCGCCTTCGCCGAAAAGCTCGCCACCTACGCCCTCCGCCGCGGCATGACCTTCTCCGACCGCGACGAGCTCAAGAAGCTCGCCGACCAGTCCCGGAAAGACGGTTACAAACTCGCCCCCCTCATCGAAAGCCTTGTCACCAGTCCCCTGTTTGTGAAACGCTAGGGCTTCATGTCTACGCGCGTTCCCTGCATCAATCCCGACTGCAGCAATACTATCCTGCCAGCCACCGCCACTGCCAACCAGGGGTTGTGTGCTCCCTGCCTTGGAGCGATCCGCAAAAAGGAACATGACGAGTACGTCAGGCTCAACCGGAAGACCGTGGACCTCTACGCAGGCGTCACAGAGCCTGTGGAGATGATCCAGATTCTGCTCACTCCGCGCAAGCATGACCCGTTGATTGTCTATGCGCCTGCACCCGCTTCTGCCGAAGAGCTGTTTGCCAGGTTAAGCGAGGAGGATGCCAACAGGCTTCAGAAGCTTGCCGTGGCCGCTTTGGAGAAAGGCGAAGAGGATTTCGCAGAAGACCTCGCCAAACATTTGGCAACATTGACCCCGTTCCCGCTCACGGATATCCAGCGGGCCTGGGTTTCCAGGGATCATCATTGGCCCTCAATCGTGTTCAGGACCGCTGAACCAGAAATCCGCGACCGCATCATCGCGTCTCTGACTGCTGGCAACGCGAATCCAAATCTGGCCTTGAGCGCGCTGGCATGGGTGGATGATGAGGTTGTAAGAGCCTGCTTCACCCGGTGGGATGAGGAAACGCCCTCGTGGGCATCCAAGCTATACATCCGCCCCTCCGAGTATGGCAGGGTTGCAGGCTGGGAGATCTCCGGCGGCAAACGGCACCAGCTTTATCATGACGTGTGCTACGGCATCCAGGTGGCCCCGGATTCCTTGCATGGAGAGCCTTTGAAACTTTTCGGAGACGCCTCACAGCCATGCCCGTGGTGCAATCATGAGCTGTCCCATATGATGGCTGTGAATCTTGCCGATCCCCGTTTCGCTTTTCTGGGGCTTTCGGGACCTGGATTCTCGGTGCTTACCTGCCACTGTTGCACCGCTTACGCCGGAGCCTTTTTCTCAAAGTTTGACTCTCTTGGACACACCAGCCCGCATCCCAAAAATGTGCGCCCGGAATGGCTCCCGTCGTCTGACGAATGGCAATCTCCGGCTTGGAAAGACCAGCGAATTTCCCTGACATTGCGGCCTGCGATCCAGTCTGTGGACTGGTGCATGGAACTGAAAAATTCCCAGCTCGGCGGCCATCCCACCTGGGTGCAGGACTCGGATTACCCCAGGTGCCCTGACTGCTCACGGTCCATGCGGTTTGTGGCTCAATTGGATGAAGGAGACATTCCGTACAACGAGGGAACCTACTATGCATTCGTTTGTGAACCCTGCCAGGTGACGGCGACATCGTATCAGCAGACCTGACCTCGGACTGGGGACGGGCGAGGAGCTTGGTCTATCCCAAGCATTGGCCCCCTTTCACTTTGGCAGCCCCCGAACATTCGGGGGAAGCCCGTCAGCAAAGGCTTCCCAGCTCGCAGCGTTTTAACCGGGTCCGTTTTTTTTTGCCGGACTTCCACCGCCATGTCCAACATCCTCTCCCAACGCTGGCTTCTGAACCGCCGCCATTTCCTGCGCGGCCTGGGCACCACCATGGCGCTGCCGCTGCTGGATGCCATGCTGCCCCTGCGGGTGAAGGCCGCTGCCGCTGCCTCCAAGCCGCGCCGCAGCGTGTTTGTTTACATCCCGAACGGCGTCAACGGCATGACCTGGCAGTGCAAGAGCGCCGGGCGGGACTATGAGCTTTCCCCTTCCCTAAAACCGCTGGAAAAGCACCGCCAGGACTTCACCGTCTTCAGCGGCCTGCACCACCCCAACGGCCTCGGCCAGGCGCACGTCTGCGCAGACACCTGGCTCACCGGTGCGAAGATCGATGCCCAGGGCGGCCGCAAGTACGAAAACACAGTCTCCGCCGACCAGGCCATGGCCGAGGTGGTGGGCCAGAACACCCGATTCCAGTCCCTGGAGCTTTCCATTTCCTCCGGCACCGGACACCCCTTCGGCACCAACACGCTGGCTTTCTCGCGCGATGGCGTGCCTCTGCCTGCCGAGGACAACCCGAAGCTCATTTTCAATCGTTTGTTCGGCGAAGAGAAGGGCGGCATTGCCGAACAGCGCGCCCGCCTCACCAAACGCCGCAGCGTGCTGGACGCCGTGCTGGATGACGCCAAGGCCCTGCGCGCCGGGCTGGGCGGTGAAGACCGCCACAAGCTGGACGAATACCTGCATGCCGTGCGCGATGTGGAGCAGCGCACGGAGCGCCTGGACGCCTGGCTGGACATCCCGAAACCGGTGGTCGAAGCCAGGTCCGCCGCCCCTTTCCAGCGGGATGTGCCCAAGGCGCAGGCCGGAGAATACTGGCGCACCATGTTTGACCTCATCGTCCTCGCGCTGCGCACGGACATGACCCGCGTGGTGACTTACATGAACGGCAGCGAGGGCAACGGCCTCGCCATCCCGGAGATCGGCATCACCCAGGCCCGCCACAACCTCTCCCACCACAACGGCGATCCCGTGGTGCTGGAACGCCTGGCCAAGAGCGACGCCTTCATCATGCAGCAGTTCGCCCATTTCCTGGACGAGCTGAGCAACATCCAGGATGGCGACGAACCTCTGCTGGACCGCACCATGGTCCTCTTCGGCAGCGGCATGAGCTACGGCCACAGCCACTGCAACAGCAACCTGCCCATCCTCCTTGCAGGCGGCAAGGGTTTGGGCCTCAAACACGGCCAGCACATCGACTACAACCGCCCGCACCTGAAGGAAGATTACACTCTCGGTTATGACGAATGGCGCAGCCTCTGCGGCAAGCCCAAGGACGGCAAGGCCCGCCTGAACAACGTGCTGCTGACCATGATGCAGAAGATGGAGGTGAACGCGGAGACCTTTGTGGACAGCCTGGGTCCGGTTTCTGAAATCATCTGAACCCTCATCCCGAACACCGCCCTCCATCCTCCCCATGCCGCGTCCTTTCCTGCGTGCCTTGCCAGCCAGTCTCTTGCTCCTGGCAGGCCTGGGTCTCATCATCCACCCTGCACACACGCATGCTGCCGGGGGCGAGTGGACGGAAACGTTGCAGCTTCCGGAATGCCACAGCATCGGCTGGGTGCGCGCCCAGGCCGGGGTCAAAAACCAGGGCGCGGGTAACCTCATCCTCGACGAAGCGAAGTGGGGCACACCCGCTCCGGGCCAGGTCATCGAACAGCACTGGGACTGGAAGCTCAGCGATGATGAATGGCGCGCCGTGGTGAAGCAAAAAGGCGAGGGCAAAAAGGAGGATGTGAAGTTTGACCTCTGGCTTCCGGATAACGCTGGCGAGGTGAAAGGCCTCGTGGTCATCTCCGGCCATGGCAGCGGCGAGACACTGTACAAACACCCCGGCATGCGCCACATCGCCCGCGAGCTGCACCTCGGCCTCTTCAAGTTTGTGGGCAACCCCATGCAGCGCGGGTTCTGGCCGCGAAGCCTGCTCTACGAACGCCTGCAGGCCTTCGCAGAAAAGTCCGGCCATGGCGAGCTGGCCCACGCGCCGCTGTTCCTCTACGGCCACTCCAACGGTACCGGCTTCTCCGCCATCTTCACGGCCACGGAAGGCCACCGCGTCTGGGGCTGGGTGTCCATGCGCCCCGGCACCACGTTTCAAGTTTATCAGCCGGGTGCGGCGCAGGTGCCGGGACTCGTGATCTTTGGTGAGGACGACCCCTTCCTCGCCCGCCCTTCCAAACAGGAGAACATGGCGGTGGTCCAGGCCATGCGGAAGAAACACAACGCCCTCTGGAACTATGCGGTGGAGCCGAAGACGGGCCATGGCCCGGGCGAGAAGACCTGGCCGCTCGTGTTCTCCTTCCTCCGGCACAGCTTTGCCGCCCGTGTCCCCGCCGCTGCCAGCCCTGCCGCAGGCCCGGTGAAACTCCAGGAACTCCCGGTGGAAACCGGCCACCTCGGCCAGAACTGGGATGCCGGCAAAGGCGGCTACCAGCTCCTGCCCACCGCCGCTTTTGCCGGCTTCAGCGGCGATAAAACCACAGCCTCCTGGCTGCTGAACGCAGCCTTTGCCGCCGACTGGCAGACCTTTCAGCAGCACGGTCTGCTTTCTCCCTCCACCGCCCCATAAGTGTCGTCTGTTCCCCTTTCCCATGAAGCTCACCCTCGCTGTTTTTGCCTCCTTTCTCACCTCCGCCCTCGCGTTGGATCCCCATGTCGAAGCCGTCATTCGCACCGTGGAAGGTGCCAAGGGCAAGGTGGAGAAAACCGCCGACGGCCAGAGCCTGAAGCTGGTGGACCTGAACGTGCCCGGCACCGGTCCGCATGACCACCGTAAGGAAGACCCGTATAATGCGGCCTTCTTCGAACACCTCGGCCACATCTCCACCCTGGAATCCCTGAACGTCATCGCCACCAAGGCCAATGACCAGTGGATCTCCCCCATTGGCCGCCTGACCAGCCTGAAGTCCCTGCGCTTCACCAACAATGGCCCCCTCACCGATGCGGGCATGGAGCAGCTGGCCGGGCTGAAGAACCTGGAGTCCTTCTCCTTCGTCGGCACCAAGATCACCGGCCGCGCCTATGCGAAGTTTGAGGGGTTCACCAAGCTCGTCAAAGTCAGCCATCGCGGCAGCAGCATTGATGACGAAGGCCTGAAACAGCTTTGCGACCACCTGCCCAATCTCGAAAGCATCAGCCTCGCGCATGCCAAGTTCACCGATGCGGGAGCTGTGCATCTGAAGAAGCTCACCAAGCTCAAAGGTCTCGAAGTCGGCACGCCCAACGCCACCGCCGCCAGCCTGAAGAATCTGGAAACACTCCCCTTGGAATACTTGCAGTTAGGCGACGGCCTGGATGCACCGGCCGGCATCGCCGCCATCAAGGCCATCCCCACCTTGAAGCGAGTCACCCTGACCCGTTGCGACAAGCTGGACGACGAAGGTCTGAAGCTGGCAGCGGATCTCAAGCAGCTCGAGCAACTGGAGATCGGCGGCCTGAACCTGCCCGACTCCCGCCTGCCGCAGCTGCAGGCCTTTGCCTTCCTCAAGGAGCTGAAACTTATCCGCCGTCCCCAGGGTTACCCCGCAGAGACCCAGGCGAAGATCAAGGCCCTGCTGCCCAAGGTTGACGTGAAATTCCAATGATGCCCCTGACGCAGATGACGCGCCTCCTTGCCTTTCTC
Organism: Prosthecobacter sp.; assembly: GCA_036405615.1. Classification (GTDB taxonomy): domain Bacteria; phylum Verrucomicrobiota; class Verrucomicrobiia; order Verrucomicrobiales; family Verrucomicrobiaceae; genus Prosthecobacter. The sequence continues at coordinate 8,378 of DASWXG010000758.1, forward strand.
GCCCTCGCATCCGCTCTTGCGGCCGGTGACTCCGCCTTTCCCAAGCGCGGCACGGAGCAACGCATCCAGGGCCGTCTCGTGCATGCCGATTTCATCCACCGCAGCGGCCAGTTTCGCACCGCAGACGGCACGCTCATGGATTTCAAGATGCCGCCCTGCGGCCTCATGCACTGCAAGGGCAGCGAAGCGGACATGCGCGAGGTGCCCCTGGGCACACAGATGACCTTCCTGCTGCTGCCGGACGCCGATGGCAAACCCACCATGCTGGTCCGCACGGAAGACGGCCTGCCTCCGGATGAACCGCAGAAGACCCGTTTCATCGAGTTCACCAAGGCCCGGGGCATCGCCGCCAGCCTTGACAAAACGGAGGCCAACCTCGTCACCCTCACCTTCTTCAGCGGTGCGCCGGAGACCTTCAAAGCCACCTGGATGAAGGACATCGCACCCGGCAAAACCGGCGGCAAACTGTGTGTGGCCAATGACGAGCTGCGCACCTGGAACCCGCCTGTGGATGGCGAGGCTTTCACCGTCATGGAGGTTCGCGACGTGCCCGCCGAAGGCCTGTTTGGCAGCAGCGGGGTGCAGCTGGTGGTGAAGGTGACCAACATGCTGGAAGGCTTCCGCAAAGGCCGTGTTGTGCGCGTTTTCCTGCCCGGCTGGAAAGCCCAGGACCAGTACTATGGCGAAAGCCTCATGGGCTACGGCTTTGGCCGCATGCTAAACCAGGAGCTCGTGGAAAACCCCGCCAAGGAATACCCGGAGCAGTTCCCTTTCCGCACCGAATTCGGCAACCGCGACCTGTCCTGGTACCAGCTGAAGCCCGGAGTGAAACCCCCGCCTTTCTCCGAGCACCTCGTGCTGGGAGAACTGGTGAAGGCCGATGTCGCCACCCGCACCGGCCAGTTCAAAAAGGACCGCACCGGCGAACTCGTGGACTTCACCCTCATCCCCGAAGGCAGTGTCAAACACCTCAACGCCGACGCCTCATTGTCAGACCTTCCGTTAGGCATGCGCTGCCGCTTCCATCTCTACGAAGATGAGAAAGGCGCCTTCACCCGGGCCAGCCTGGTCAGCGACGAATTCAGCCACCAGGCCAGCAATGCCGTCACCTGGCGCGCCGACGCCCCGCCTGCCGCGGACGGCACCCTCCCGACAGCCTGGCAGCTCCCCCTGGTCAAAGATTACAACGGAGACATGCAGCGGCCCCAGGACATCGCCCGCAGCATTCTTCACACCACCCCCGAAACCCGGGTCTGGAAGGACGGCAAACAGGTGGCCCTCAAGGACATCGCCGCTGGTGACGCCCTGCTGGCCAACCTCACCGGTGAACAGCCCGGCAAACCCGCCCGCGCCCTCGACATTTGGATCGGCGAAGACACCCACAAACAGGTCACCGAAGCCCAGAAGAAAAAGAGCAAGCCGGTGGCAAAACGATAGCGCTAGAGACGTTCTCCCGGCCGTAGGGCGGATGTGTCCGGCGGGATCAAATCCGTTTCTTCCACAACCCAGCCGCCGGATTGCCCGTCTCACGAGGTGTCGCGTGCCAGGTGATCTCGCAAACGCAACGGGCAAGCATATCTCCAGGCGCTTTGAAAACGGCTGGCACAAAACATTCCCGTCCTCATCTCCCCGCTTCAAACCCGGTGGGCATTTCTTGAGCCGCTCAATCCTCTCCTGCTTTCCCACAGCGCACCTCGACGCATGCCCCTCTCCCTCTGCGAGAGGCCGGATGAGGGCCCGTCCCGAAAGCCCCAGAAATCAGGTCACTTCTGCTCAAGGATCCGATTGCCATGAACCCCGCGTGCCACGTATCCTCCCCACATGCCCGCGAAGAAAAAACCCTCTGACAAACCGCTCGCCGGCGCGGCTTTGGTCAAAGAGGTCTGCCGCCGCATCCGGGTGGCACGCAGCTACTGGGACGCGCATAACAACCGCGCCTGCCGGGGCGAACGAGAGAAGGCCCTGGCCCTTTACGAAACGCTAACGGAGGCCGAGAAAGACAAGATCCCGCAAGAGCTGCGCGTGTGGCTGCGCTACCGAAGCGAAAAGTATTTCGGCGAGGGCCGCACACCGCCGGGCCTGCCTTAAAGGCTGCCCTTGGGATGGCCTGAAAGTTGAGACGTGACAGGTAGCTCTCTATTTGTCAGCCTGTCTCCGAGATCCGATGAATGCCAGACACCTCTTCTTCGCAGTTTTGATTTTCTTTTCGCTGGCTACCCTGCGTGCCGAACTTCCGCGAGAAGAACTGATCTTGAAGAAAGGCGGGCCTGATGCGGCCATCATCATCAACAAGGCCCGGAACACACTCTCCTCAGCCAAGGTTTTCGCTTCGCGTGGCGTAGGAGAAACCGGCGTGCCCACTGCTTGTTGCTGGGCCCTCACGGTGATTGTTCGGTATGACCCAAAAGCGAAGGAGTTTTTCAACGAGCTGATGGATTCCTCTTCAGGATATGAGGTGAAACTGTATGCCGTCGTTGGTCTGCTGGAGCTGGATCCGACGGCCAAGGCTAGATTTGCCAAACTTGTGGCCGGGGGATTTCCTGACCAGCCTGTGCATGCTCAATTCGGCTGCATGGCAAATATCAGCACTTACGGAATCGAGCTGTATAACCGTCTGGAGAATGGCACCGGGTCCTACCTATTTGAAAAGCTGCCGTCTCTATATCAGACGGTGGAGGTTGAACGTTTTTGACCGTGGGCAAGCCCAGGCATGGATGCTGAAGCAGCTCTATCAGATGCCGTGCTGCCGAAAGAGGGCTGCCATTCTCCCAGGCCCGCTCCCCAAGGATCCAGTGAAACACGGTGCGCGGCACGCCTGCAGCCCGCATGACCGGGCCGGAACATCCGAGACGAATCATCTCCGCCACGGTCCACCCGGCGAACCTCTTGGCCTGCCGCTGCTGCAAAATCATCAAGGGTGAGGGGGCTGCTATTTTCATAGGTAAGGCGTGTGGCAAAAGTGCCGGGAACAGGAAGGCGGGCGCTTGACCTCAAGTTCACTTGAGGTGAACCGTGCGGCATGAGCCGTCCAAAGAACGAAGAGGAGCTGCTGACCGTCGGCGAGCTCTCCCGCCGCAGCGGCGTGGCCGTTTCGGCGATCCACTTCTACGAATCCAAAAACCTGGTGCGCAGCATCCGTGACGAACGGAACCAGCGGCGCTTTTCCCGGCGCGAACTTCGCACCCTGGGCCTCATCAAAGTCGCCCAGCGGCTCGGCTTCTCCCTTGAGGAAATCAAGGCGGCCTTTCGCGACCTGCCCAAGGACGGCACGCTTTCCAAAGCCGCCTGGCAAAAGGTGAGCCGCGCCTGGGAAAAGACGCTGGATGAAAAAATCCAGCTCGCCACCCGCATGCGCAACCAGCTCAACCTCTGCATCGGCTGCGGCTGCCTTTCTCTGAGGGACTGTCCGCTGCGCAACCCGGATGACAGCCTCGGCCAGCAAGGCCCTGGGCCGCGCCTGCTGTGATGTCCGTGGATACGCTCGTGTCATCTCCGGCGCAGCCTGCACCCTCAAGTTAACTTGAGGGCAAACTATTTTTTCCGCCTGTGTTTCACCGCCATAGGCTCGGCCGAGCATCATTTTGTCATCCTTCAGAAACACCCTGAACGATGACAAAACAACCGAAGCAGACTGCTGGAGAGCTGGACCAAGGATGACCCGTCCCACTCTTTCCTCACACACGTACCAGAGGCGAAGCACACGGACCTGCACAAATCCGCGAGGCAAAGCAGTCCAGGGCTTTAGCCCGGCACACACCGAGCCGCCCACCATCCCGCGCCATCTTTTCCGGCCGGCAACAGCTAGACTTGCCGGTGCGGAACGTTGGTGTGCAGGGTCCACGCCGCGCATCATGAACTCCCGTCTCCTCTCCTGCCTCGTTCTTCTCTGCCCCGTCCTGCTGGCGGCCTCTCTTCCCGCGCAGGAAGTGAAGAAAGACATCGAGTACGCCAAAGCAGGGGACATCTCCCTGCGGCTGGACCTGCACCTGCCCCAAGCGGCCGATGCCGCACTGCCGCTCATCGTCTATGTGCACGGTGGCGGCTGGCGTTCCGGGTCCAAGTCCGACGTCCCCGTGGAAGGCCTTGTGGACAGGGGCTTTGCCATCGCCAGCGTGGACTACCGCCTGTCCACCCAGGCGCGGTTTCCCGCCCCGGTTCATGACATCAAGGCCGCCATCCGTTTTCTGAGAGCCCAGGCGGCCACGCTGAAGATCCATGCAAGCCGCATCGCCATCATCGGTTCTTCCGCAGGCGGACACCTCGCAGCGCTGGTGGGCGTAACCAACGGTGATACCGCACTGGAGGGCACGGTGGGCACACACCGGGACCAGAGCAGCGCAGTGCAGGCCATTGTCAGCTTTTACGGTGCCTCCAACCTGCAAACCATCCTCTCTCAAAGCACGCCTAAAGGCCTGAAGATGCGTGTGCCCGCCCTGCAAGACTTGCTCGGCAGCCAGCCGCAGGACAACCCCGCCCTCGCCCGGCAGGCCAGCCCCGTGGCGCATGTGGATGCAGGAGATCCGCCGCTGCTGCTGATCCACGGCGATGCCGACCCGCAGATGCCGGTGCAGCAGACCGAAGAACTGCGCCGTGCCTATGAAGCCGCAAAACTGCCCGTGCAGTGCCTCATCCTTCCCGGGTCCCAGCATGGCGGCCGGGAGTTTTACGACACGCAGCGCCTGGACGCCGTGCACCGTTTCCTCCGCAGCCTGCCGCCTGGAGACAGCCGCTGACCCGAGCCTGCCGTTGACGCGCGCCCGAATGTCCCCAAAGCTGGGGCCTTCCCTCACACATGCCCAAGCCGCTCATTGCCGTGACCATGGGAGACCCTGCCGGGGTCGGCCCTGAAATCTGCCTCAAACTCCTGGCCGACGAAACCGTGGCCGCTATCGCCACGCCTGTGGTCTTTGGCGACGCGCGCCTGCTCTCCCGCTGCGCCCGCCAGACCGGGCTGCCCGCCCCGCGCCGCATCCTGTCCGAGATCGAGTGGGCCGAGAAACATGCCTCGCTGGAGGAACCTGCTGTGCTGGATCTCTTCGGTTTTGACGCCACGGACTTCACCCCCGGCAAGGTCAGCGCCCGCACCGGTGCCGCCAGCTATCTTTACATCGAAAAAAGCATCCAGGCTGCTCTGGCCGGGCACATCGCCGCCGTGGCCACCGCCCCCATCAACAAGGAAGCCCTGCGTGCCGCAGGCATCCTGTATCCGGGTCACACGGAAATGTTTGCCGAAAAAATGGCCAGCGAGCGCTCCTGCATGACCTTCTTTTCAGAGGAGATGATTTCCAGTCTGGTCACCGTCCACATCGGGTATCAGGACGTGGTACCTGCGCTTACCACAGCGCGCATCGTGGAGGTCATCGAACTCACCGCTGCCGCCGTCCAGCGGCACCTCGGCCGCAAGCCGAAGCTGGCCGTCTGCGGGCTGAATCCGCACGCCGGTGAACATGGCCTCTTTGGCCAGCGTGAAGAGGAAAACATCATCGAACCCGCCATCGCCGCCGCCCGTGCGCAGGGCATGACCATCGAAGGCCCGCTGCCGCCAGATACCGCCTTCATTACCGCCAAACGCAAGACGGTGGATGCCTACATCTGCATGTATCATGACCAGGCCCTCATCCCCCTGAAAGCCCTGGCCTTTGACTCCGCTGTCAACACCACCCTCGGCCTGCCGGTGCCACGCACCAGTGTGGACCACGGCACCGCCTGCGACATCGCCTGGCAGGGCAAGGCCAATGGCCGGAGCCTCGTGGAAGCCGTTCTGCTGGCGGCCAAACTGGCAAGCTGAAAAACGCTTCCCTTACCCTCCGGGCGGCCGCTCTTTTCCAGATTTGCGGCCCGGCCACACTCACCGGCTTTGCATCGTCGCGGCTTCGGCTCGCGCTGCTGTTAAGGTCATTGGACTGGTCGTTGTAGGACCTGCCTCCGAGAGACGGGATGGACAAAAAGGTTAGACCGGCCAAACTGAGGAAGCCTGCCAGGTGAAGCAGCCCCGAGCTTCAGTTCGGGACACTTCGCTCCGCCCTCAGTCCCTTCATTGTATACTCCTCTGCCCATGATCCCCAGGCTCCGTCTCCTGTCGTGCGTCTCTGCAATCAGTTCCGCCCTGATACTCACGGTCGCGGTGACCGGCTGCATCGGACCCAGGGAGCAGTTGCAACCCGTGTGGCTGGGAGAGCGTGAGCCTCCAGCCTCCCTGGCTGCCCCTGCGGGATTTGCCGTCAGCCCCGCCCAGGCCTTTGAGACCGTCCGCCAGTCCAGGATCATCTCCCTCAAGCATGTCTGGCATGTGTATGCAGACTCCCGCTGCTACTACGTGCACGACGCCTTCCTGGGCACCTCCGCCGGTCATGCAAAGAATCAAGGGGTCCGCGTTGACGGGCAGACCGGCCAGATCCTGGAGCAGCAGCCTGCCTTCCGTTAAAAGCTCCACTCCCCCGAAGGCCTGGCCTTAACCTAACA
>DASWXG010000759.1:0-4420 GCA_036405615.1 Prosthecobacter sp.
CAATCTTTCCGAAGTGTCTGCCGCTGGCCAAATGCTCAAAAGCGGCCGTTGCATCCTGAAAATCAAAGGTGGAATCCACCACCGGGTGCATTTTTGCGTCCTCCATGGCCTCCAGCATCTGGGCAAACATGGCGCGGGAGCCTACATAGACCCCGTCCAGCCGGATGCCTTTTCTCAGAATGCCCACCGTCTGCACCTCTCCGGCGGTGCCTGTCAGCACCCCGATGAGGGAGATGTGTCCGCCGAAACGGGTGGCTTTGATGGAACGGTTCAGCGTTTCCGGTCCGCCGATCTCCACGACTTTGTCCACGCCGGTCCCGCCTGTTTGCGCCAGGGCCCAGTCATCCCAGGCGGCATCGGTTTGATAGTTGTGAGTGGCGGCAGCGCCCATTTCCTGAAGGCGGGCGGCTTTTTCATCACTGCTGGTGATGGCCAGCACGCGAGCCCCGGCCAGCCGGGCAAACTGGAGGGCGAAGACCGACACGCCTCCGGTGCCCAGCACCAGCACTGTTTCTCCGGGCTGGAGATTGCCACGGACCATCAGGCCATCCCAGGCGGTGACGGCGGCACAGGGCAGGGTGGCGGCTTCCTCCAGAGACAGATAGTCCGGCACCCGCAGCAGGCTGCGGGCATCCACACAGGCTTGTTCGCGCAAGAGGCCATCCACTGCACCGCCGAGGGCCAGCCCGGCGTGTTGCTGGGTAAAACCGCCTTCCAGCCAGGACGGCATGAAGGGAATGACCACCCGGTCGCCAGGCTTCCAACCGGTGACACCCGGCCCGGTGGCGAGGATCTCCCCGGCCCCGTCCGAACAGGGAATGCGAGGGACGGGGCCTGTGACACCCCGGATGCCGCAGACATTCATGTAGTCGCGGTAATTGAGGGACACGGCCCGGATGCGTACGCAGACTTCGCCGTGACCTGGAACGGGCGCTGGCAGGTCAACCTGGCGCAGGGAGGCCAGTCCGTCGGTTCCGGTGATGTGAAAGGCTTTCATGAGGAGGAATGGGAAATGTTTTGCTGCTGGAGCATGATCTCCGGCGTTTCCGGAAGCATGACAAAAGAATGGGGGACAGAATAATGAATAGTTTGGGGGGCGAGGCTTGGCCTTGGGCGAGAGCGGTCTGTTTCGAGTAAAAGAAGAGCCCTTATTTTGTCCTTCATGATTCTGTCATGAACTCCCGGAGCCTGAAAGATGACAAAATAATGGGGGACAGAATGATGAGATTTTAGATTGGGGACTTGGTCTCGCGGAAGAGCGTATGCCTCCGGCAAAAAGAAGAGCCATTATTTTGTCCTTCATGATTCGGTCACGAACTCCCGGGCTTGAAGGATGACAAAATAATGGGGGACAGAATGATGAGATTTTAGGGGCGGAGACTTGGTCTCGCGGAAGAGCGTATGCCTCCGGCAAAAAAGAAGAGCCATTATTTTGTCCTTCATGATTCTGTCACGAACTCCTGGGCTTGAAGGATGACAAAATAATGAAGGACAGAATGATGAGATTTTAGGGGCGGAGACTTGGTCTCGATGATCTCCGGGCGTTTCTCTTCTACCGCATGGCCGGATTTCAAGATCGCTCCCTGGCTTGCTGCCACTCCAAACAAAACCGGATGCCGCGCATGAAGCCCGGCATCCGTTGAAGGTGAAGATCAAGATGAGTGTTAGACGGAAAACAGGTTTCCCTGCTTATTTGGTCGGGAAGGGATTCCGTTCTTCAAAGCCTGCCTGGTGCCAGTAGGGATAGATCTTTGGCACAGCGCTGGCTTCGTCCAGTTTCGCCACCTGCTCGGCGGTGAGGTTCCAGCCCACCGCACCCAGGTTCTGGCGCAGCTGTTCCTCATTGCGCGCACCGATGATCACCGAGGAAACCGTGGGGCGCTGGAGCAGCCAGTTGAGCGCGATCTGCGGGACGGACTTGCCTGTTTCTGCCGCCACTTCATCCAGTGCATCCACCACTTCGTAGAGGTATTCATCTTCCACCTGCGGGCCGTATTCCGTGCTCAGCTTGTGGTTGAGACGGCTGGTTTCCGGACGGGGCTGGTTGCGGCGGATCTTGCCGGTGAGGCGGCCCCAGCCGAGCGGGCTCCAGACCACGGCGCCCACCTTTTGATCCAGGCCCAGCGGCATCAGCTCCCATTCGTATTCGCGACCGATCAGCGAGTAGTAAGCCTGATGCGCGACATGGCGGCTGAGGCCAAATTTGTCCGCATAGGCCTGCGATTTCATGAGGTGCCAGCCGGAGAAATTCGAGGCACCGATGTAGCGGATTTTGCCAGCGCGGACGAGGTCGTCCAGGGTGTTCATCACCTCTTCCACCGGTGTGGTCGCGTCGTAACCGTGCAGCTGGTAGAGGTCAATGTAGTCGGTGCCCAGGCGCTTGAGGCTGGCCTCCACCGAGCGGATCAGATGCCAGCGCGAGGAGCCGACGCTGTTGGCCCCTTCGCCAAAACGGAAGGGTCCCTTGGTGGAGATCAGAACGTCATCGCGACGGCCTTTGATGGCCTGGCCGAGAATCTCCTCGGCGAGACCGTTGGAGTAGATGTCGGCGGAGTCAAACATGTTGAGTCCGTTTTCCAGGCAGACGTCCACCAGGCGGGAGGCCTCGGCCACATCGGAAGCACCCCATTCTTTGAAAAATTCGGTGCCGCCGCCAAAGGTGCCTGTGCCGAGGGTAAGGGCGGGGACTTTGAATCCGGAGCCGCCAAGCTGTCTGTATTCCATGAGATGATAGGAGGGTATGGGGTTGTGTTGGCTTTTGCGTTTGCGTGAGTCTGAGGCTTGTCAGAGAAAAACGTTTTCACGACCGGCTTTCCCCCAGTTCCCGGAAGACCTGGGAGGCGAGTTCAAAAGAATGCAGGCGTGCATCCTGGTCGTAGATGGGGGCCGTGGCAATGATTTCATCCGCCCCGGTGTCTTCCAGAAGCGAGGCGATCTGGGCGCGGAGTGCCTCCGGTGCGCCCACGGCGGAACAGCGCGTCATGCGGCTGACCTGCGCCTCCTCCACGGGATTCCACAGTGCGTCGATGTCATCCACCGGCGGTGGCAGTTCGCGCGGCCAGCCGCGGATCAGGTTCAGAAACACCTGTTGCAGCGAGGTGAACAGCCGGGTGGCCTCTTCATCCGTGTCTGCGGCGAAGACATTCAGCCCCACCATGACATGAGGTTTTTTCAAAACGGCGGACGGGCGGAAATGCGTGCGGTAGATGTCCAGGGCCTGATACAGCATCTCCGGGGCGAAATGCGAGGCGAAGGCAAAGGGCAGCCCCAGCTCTGCGGCAAGGCTGGCGCTGAAGGTGCTGCTGCCTAACAAATAAAGCGGTACCTTCAGGCCCTGGCCGGGAACCGCCCGCACCTTTTGCCCGGGCTGCACCGGGCCGAGGAAACCCTGAAGCTCCTGGACATCTGCCGGAAAGGTGTCGCCGCTGCTGCCCAGGCCGCGCCGGAGAGCGCGGGAGGTCACCTGATCGCCGCCCGGGGCACGCCCCAGCCCGAGGTCAATGCGCCCGGGATAAAGCGACTCCAGCGTGCCAAACTGCTCGGCAATGACCAGAGGTGCATGGTTGGGCAGCATGATGCCGCCGGAGCCGACGCGGATGGTGGAGGTGCCCCCGGCGATGTGGCCGATGACCACGGAGGTGGCCGCGCTCGCCACTCCCGGGATGTTGTGATGCTCCGCCACCCAGAAGCGGTGGTAGCCCCACTGCTCCGCCTTTTGCGCCAGCTTCAGCGAGTGGCGGAAGGAGTCTGCGGCGGTCTCGCCCTGCAGGATGGGGGCGAGATCCAGCACGGAGTAGAGCAGGGGAGTCTTTTCCGTTTTCATAGCGAAGGGTAATCGGTGTATCCGGCCGCCCCGTCTGCATAGAAGGTGGCGGGATCCGGGGCGTTCAAAGGTGCGTTTTTGGCGAAGCGTTCCGCCAGATCCGGATTGGCGATGTAAGGGACGCCAAAGGCCACGGCATCGGCCCAGCCTTCCTCCAGCACCTGCTGGGCGCTGTCCTGGGTGAATTTTTCATTGGCCACATACACGCCGCCAAAGGCCTCCTTCAGGGCCGGGCCGATGCTGTCCTTCGCCTCGCGTTCGCGGGCGCAGATGAAGGCGATCTTGCGGCGGCCCAGCTCGCCTGCGACATAACTGAAAGTTTCGAGAGGGTTCGCATCGCCCATGTCGTGGGCGTCGCCACGCGGGGCCAGGTGCATGCCCACGCGGTCGGCACCCCAGACGGAGATGGCGGCATCTGTGACCTCCAGCATCAGCCGGGCGCGGTTTTCCAGGCTGCCGCCATAGTCATCCGTGCGGTGGTTCGTGCCGGTCTGCAAAAACTGGTCGAGAAGGTAGCCGTTGGCCCCGTGGATTTCCACGCCGTCAAACCCGGCCTCCTGGGCGTTTTGCGCACCGCGCCGGTAGGCTTCAATGATG
>DASWXG010000760.1:0-7535 GCA_036405615.1 Prosthecobacter sp.
TCTGTGACTGTGGCCGGAGTGGCGGGCTTGACCGCTGCCCCGGCCACTTCCAGTACTGGGCCTGTTCATCCGCTTTCTTCCGGACTTTCATGAGTGCATTCCGTTTCCGCTTTTTGCTGCCGGCGCTGCTGCTGTTATTTCTGGGTCAGATGGCTGGCCAGGCTCAAGAGGGGCGGAAGGCCGATCCGCACGCGGCCTTTGCCAAAGCGGATGCCGCTCTGAATGTTGTCTGGGCCAAGGCCAAAGCAGCCCTGTCTGACTTTGAGTTCAATAAACTGAAAGAAGAGCAGCGCGCCTGGATCGACTATCGCGACAGCATGGCCAGAGATCCGCGGCTCTCCGGTGTTGAGAGCAGAGAAGACCTGCCTCCCACAGCGAAGGAGTACCTCGAGATTGCCGCACATCTGACGGAGCAGCGCACGCAGTGGATCGAAGGAAGAATCTCGCCCAAAGGAGGTGACGGCATCACCGGCATCTGGATCGACAGTTACGGTGGCCACATTGAGATCGTTGAGGAGGGGGAAACGTTGGCTTTCATCATTTCATGCGCCCGGGGCCCGACTTCACATGCCGGAGAACTGCGAGGCCTTGCAGACTGGGGCTCCCGGCTGGGATGGTTTAAAGAAAAGCCAAGCAAGGAGAATCCGGACATGCTTGCCCGGCTTGCTTTCATTTACAGAGACGGTCACCAGCTCGAAGTGGTAGGGGCAAGCACTTCCTGGCACCACGGAGCCAACGCCTACTTCGATGGCATCTACACGAAGGTGGACACACTTTCCCCGCAGAAGCAGAAGGAAGTTCTGCGGAAGGCGAAGAACCCCGTGGACGAGTGATTACTTCGTCAGCAGCCAGCCCAGCAGATCTGTAAAATCAGCCTCTGAAATCGTCTGGCCAAAGACCGGCGGCATCAGGGACATGGACAGCACGGTCTCTTTTTCAATGTGGCTCTTGCCCACACGATGCTCCTGTCCGGCGACATCAGCCAAGATGAGCACCTGCCCGGCTTCGGCTTTGAGGAAGCCGCTCACCATTCCCCCGTCTTTCAGGGCCAGGGTATGCAGATGGAAGTGCGCATCCACATTGCGGTTGGGGTCCAAAATGTCCTCGCTTAACCTCGCGGCTCCGCGATTGCCAATGCCATCAAGCTGCGGGCCGATGAGACCTCCTTTGCCGCCGATCTGGTGGCAGGCGGCGCAGTGGGTTGAAAACAATGTTTCACCTCTGGTTAGGTCGGCTTTGCCCTTGGCAAAAGCAGCCACCCTCGTTGCAATTAACGCATCGATCTGCTGCCGCTGTTCAGCGGAAATGGGCAATGGCGGCGGAGCCGGACGTGGAGGCATGTAGGGCGCAAGTTTTTCCCGCAGCGCCGCCGGGGCGGAATGCTGGAGGATCACGGCCAGGGCTCGCAACCCCTCCTGCTTCTGCCTTTCCCGTCCAAAGCTCTCCACATCCACCACGGCAGGTTGAATGCGGGCCATGCCGAGCCAGGCGTATGCTTTGCCCCCATCGTTATCTACCATTTCGATCCGCACCTGTTTGCCGGTATGGGCAGTGAGATCCCAGCTCACTTTTTCACAACTGTCTTTTCGTGGCGGATAAGCCGTGAGAAGCGTTTCTTCCGACCTCGCATCCACCAGCCTAACCAGATTTTTGTTGTGCGACGGATGTGCCGGCGGTCCGTTGTGCCCGTTGATCCAGAAACTCAGGCTGGGCGGAGCAACAAACACCCTCGACATCAAAATTCCCGTGCGGGTTTCCTCCTGTCCACCCTGGGTCATGCTTTGCAGTACACGGATTTCTTCACCATCTGCACACGCCCGTTTCACCAGCCCCCAGGCGGGCGTTTGTCCGGCTGTGTTTTTGATTTCCCATTCCGAAGGAGGCGGTGCAGCTGCTTCATCCAGCAAAGACGCAGCCAGCTTCTGCGCCCACGCCTTCAGCTCCGCAGGTGCATCGCGCCCGCTTTCGCTCAAACCTTCAGTGAGGGCCAAGAGATCTTCCACGGGCCGTGGCGAATGTTGCCGGCAGAGTTCAACGGCCCGCTTTATAACGACCTCATCGCCATAGCGGCCCATATGGCGCAGTCTGGCAGTGGCATCTGAGGCAGCCGGATCATAATGGTTTAGCATATGAGCTGCAGCCGCAGAGGTTGGCACGGCCAGGGCAATGTCATCCACAAGGTTCCTCAGCCCCTTGTCATCGGGCAGCTTGGCAAAGGCACCGTCCAGCTTCAGGTGTTCGCGTAACACCACCCGCAGGTGGTGTATCCAGCTCACATCTGCCGCATCTGTTTTGGCCAGACTGGTCAGCAGCACAGGCACTGCAGGGAGTTCGGGCTTTTCATGCAATTGCGCAGCCGCCGCCCGCCGGATCTTCGGGGAGGCATCTTCCAGGGACAGAATCGCATTTTGAGGTTTGATCTCGGGTGCTGGCTGGCGCGCAAACGTGCCCGAGCGCTTCACCACCCGCCAGATGCGACCCCGTTCCCGGTCACGGCCGGGATGATCCAGCGGCACTTCGTAGTGGCCGATGATGCGGTTGTAGAAGTCGGCGATGTAGAGCGCGTTGTCCGGCCCAAGCTGAATGTCCACGGGGCGGAACCACGGATCATCGCTGGTGATGAAGTCGGGCTTTTCATTCGCCTTCGGCGTGCTGCCTGTGAAGGTGACATGATCATGGTTCACCCGTGAAGTGACCACATTGCCGACAAACAGGTGATCGTCCCACTCCGGCCCCCAAACGCCGCCATCGATGTAAGCGATGCCGCAGATTCCTGTGGAGCCGTGGGTGTGTTCGCACATCACAGGCGCGAAGCCGAGTCCGTCGTGAGGTTTGCCAAAGCTGGGGTAATGCGCCCCGCGAATGAGCTGGTAAACGGGCGCGCTGTGACAGTCCGCGCTGTAAAGGTTGCCATAACGGTCCCAGCAGAGGCCAAAGGGATTCACCTGCCCCCAAGTCCACGGCTCCACACGCGAGCCATCGGGCCGGAAGCGAAAGACATTGCCGCTATGGAGTTCAAGGGTGCTGCCATCCTTGGCTTTAAAATGGCTCGTGTTGCTAAACCCATGGGTGGCGTAGATCCAGCCGTCCAGGCCTAACCGGAAGCTGCTGCACATGCCGTGCGTGTCTTTCTCGTACCCCAGCGGGCCAAAGACCACCTCGCGCAGGTCGGCTTTGCCATCGCCGTCGGTATCGGCAAAGTACCAGATGTTCGGGATGCTCCAGGCTATGCAGCCCGCCTTGTGTTCAGGTTTATGCCAGGGCACCACACCGGTGGGAATGTTCAGCCCCTCGGCAAAGTCCGTCACCTTGTCAGCCCGGCCATCGCCGTCAGTGTCCTGCAGGATTTTGATCGCGTCGCGGCTGTCTTTGACCCGCGTTCCTTGGGCATCGCTCCACCGGCTTTTATCCGCGCAGTAGGGATACTCCACGGAGGAGCTAACCCACAAACGTCCCTTGGAATCAAAGGCCATGTTGATGGGTTTGTTGATCATTGGCTCGCTGGCAAAGAGCTGGATCTCAAACCCTTCCGGCACATGCAGCGCCTTTTGTTCCAGCTCAGGCGTCAGTGCCTCCGTTTCCCGGACCAGGCGTGTATCTGCCGCAGGGAGGGGCAGGGTGGTCATGCCGGCAAGGAAGAAAAGCGGGCGCAAAAGGGAGGCAGCCATGGTGAGGAAAGTACTCGTTTAGGAGAGCGTTGGACCGGGCGGAAACCTACGCTGATGAGAGCAATGCTCTTCAGGCCACGTTTGAAACAGCATGCGTTTTCTTGTCCATGCCCTGTCACTTGTGTTTCTGGCCAGCACCCTTGTCCAGGCGCAAAGCGGCCCCCGCATTGTCCTCGCTGGTGACTCCACCGTGGCAGCTCGGACGAAGACAGATAAAGATCGTCCTGACCTGACAGGCTGGGGCGAACTGCTGCCTGTCTTCATGCCGGATGCAAGGGTGATCAACCACGCGCGAGGGGGCGCAAGCTCCAAGAGCTTCCGCAGCCTGGGCCTGTGGGACAAGGTCACCGGGGAGAAACCTGACTATGTTTTGATCCAGTTTGGCCATAACGACCAGCCCGGCAAAGGAGACCGGACCACGGATCCGAAGGGTGATTACCGTGACAACCTGCGCCGGTTCATCGCGGAAGCGCGGGCGGCGGGGGGCAAGCCGGTCCTGATCACCTCTGTGGCGCGGCGGGTGTACGACGAAAAAGGCAAGATGACATCCACCCTCTGGCCTTATGTCGAGGCGGTGAAGGCGGTGGGTGCGGAGGAAAAGGTGCCGGTCATTGACCTGCATCATCGCAGCTTTGTGTTCTTCAACCAGATGGGAGAAAAGTTCTGCCAGCGTTATGGCCCTTCGCCCACAGACAGGACCCATTTTAATACGGAGGGTGGGCGGATGGTCGCCCGGCTGGTGGCGGAAGGCCTGGCACGCGAGGTGCCGGACCTTCGCCCGCATGTGCAGCTTCAGCCTCCCGCTCCCCAAGGACTTCCGTTCACGGTGAAGCTGGAAACGGTGACCCAGGGTTATGATGGCAAGACCTGCTGGGTGCACCCGCGTGCCGGTGCCATCCCCGGCCCGACGCCCAGCGTCGTGATGACCCTGCAAAAGCTGCTGCTCACCGGCAGCGATGTGTTCTTTGCCCTGAACGATGTACGCACAGATGACCTGGCCAAGACCTGGAGCAAGATCACACCGCACGAGAAAACACTCGGCCGTCATACTCGGGCGGATGGTGTCATCGTGGCCGCCTGTGACTTCACTCCCAAGTGGCATGCCAAAAGCGGCAAGCTGCTAGGCACCGGCCATACGGTGCATTATGAGAACGACAAGGTGATGCACAACCAGCAGCGTGCCACCAGCTACTCCGTCTATGATGAAAAGGCCCGCACCTGGTCTGCATGGACCACATTGGGAATGCCAAAAGACGCCAAGTTTTTCAACTCCGGTGCAGGCTGTGTGCAACGCTTCGACCTGGAGAATGGCGACATTCTTCTGCCCGTCTATTTCAAAGGCGACGGTGACAAATATTACAGCGTCACGGTGATACGCTGCACCTTTGACGGCAGCACCCTCAAGTATGTGGAGCAGGGAAATGACGTGAAACTGGAGTCCGGGCGCGGCGTCTATGAGCCTTCTTTGACCCGCTACAAGGGCAAGTTTTACCTGACCCTTCGCAACGACACGGCTGCCTATGTGACCACCAGTGATGACGGGCTGAACTACGGTCCCATCAAACCCTGGCAGTTCGATGATGGCAGCGAGCTGGGGAACTACAACACCCAGCAGCACTGGGTGGCCCACCCTAACCATGGATTGTACCTCGTCTACAACCGCAAGGGGCTGGACAACGACCACATTGTGCGTCACCGGGCACCGCTGGTGATGGCGAAGGTGAATCCGGACACCCTGCAAGTCATCCGCTCCACCGAATGCATCCTGGTGCCTGAGCGCGGGGTGAGGCTTGGCAACTTCGCGATCACCGAGGTCAGTGACAACGAGACCTGGGTGACTGTGGCCGAATGGATGCAGAACACAGCGCCGAACATCATCGTTCCGCCGGACAACGCTTTTGGGGCCGACAACAGCGTCTATGCAGCACGGATCTTGTGGAACAAGTAGCGGCTCGCCAGGCATTGCCAGCGGCATTTCCGCATCACGCTTTCCATGAACGTGGTCCTAAAGAAGGGCCTCCGTCTTTCCTGGCCCTGTGACCGTGAAACACAGGGTTGCAGAAATCCATCGACCCTCTTCAGAACACGAGCCTTACTTTAACGGGATGCTGCACTTTTGACCATGAGTAGGGATACTTATTTTGCGCTCAATCCCTCATGGAGCGGAGTGCGCGCAAGGCCCCGGTGCGGGTTTCGGCACCCAGTTTGCGCAGAATGGCGGAGACATGGTTGGTCACCGTGCGGTAGCTGATGCCCAGGATGGTGGCGATCTCACGGTCCCGCTTGCCCTCGCCCATCCAGGTCAGGACTTCGCTTTCACGCAGGGTCAGGCCAGCCCTCCTGAGAGGGAGGTGGTCGAGCTGCGTGGTGGCATGCCGTTCCTGAACGGTATGCTGGAAGATGAGTTCATTTTCATGGGCAATCAGCATCTGGCGGCTGAAAAGCCGGATGATCTCCAGGTCGTCAGGCGTGAAGTCCTGGCTGCCTGAACGGTTGATCGTTGCCCCGCCGAGCTGCTCCGCCGTCTGTATGGGAACAATCACCTGATGCCGGAGATCCAGAGGTTTGAAGGCAACATCATAGAGTTCTGTCTTTTGAAACTGGCGTAGAGTGGTGATCTCCGAGAGGCGCATGAGGGAGACCTCCCCGGCCTCGATCAGCGGATAGCCCGGATGGTCCGTCTTCACCACTTCGCCAATCCTTCGCACTCTTTCCTCCAGGCCGTCCAGGTCATAGGGGATGCCATAGGCCGCAGTCAGCCTCCCGGTCCGCCGGTCCCACAGTTCCAGACTGCTGACACTTTCGGGAAACAGGTGCCTGCATGCCTGGAGAACGCGGTCCTCAAAGGACACTGCAGCATCTCTGCGGTGCAGCATCTCTATGGCTTCCAGCAGCCGCCGCGTTCGGGCTTCCAAGGTCAGGGGCATCCGTTTTTTTATCGGTCTTCCTTCAGAAAATTGCCAGTTGGAAATCTATTTTACTGGGGTGCTTGAAGGGATCTGGAAAGCTCTTGGAATTGGAACCGCTGCGGGCAGCCTGTTCCTGCTGCTCACAGAACTCCGGCATCTTTCAGTCCCCGCCTGAGCAGCGCCTTGCCTCCGGTTTCAATGAGCTCTCCGTGACCGACGATGATCCGGTCGAAATCTCGTTCGAGAATCGTCGCCATCGAAGCCTTGAAAGCCTCTCTGTCTTTGATGCAAAGGCGGAAGATGCGGCTCATGCCCGGATAGCGTTTGAACCCGGCAATGTGACGGTGGAAAAAGCGGTCCCATCCCCGCTCCGCGGGATCAAAGTTAAAAATGAGATCCGCAACGATGAGCGTGCGTGTGGGCAGATGCAAAAAGGCGTGTTCCTTCAACATGGGAGCCCCCTCGATGGGGAGGACCTCCAGCTCTCCCGTCCATTCACCCGGGGCAGGAAGCAGAGGCTGGACGGGAAACTTCACCACCTCTGAAAAACCCGGCGGCCCCAGGAAAGGAAGTCCAGGAAACAGTTTGGGGCCTTGGGCCGCATAGGTGTCATGCAGCAGCATCGCCTCCACCAGCCAGGCCGGGGTGCCCAGTGAGCGGACCTGTGCAATGTCCAAGGCGGAAAAGGGAGCCATGGAGTGCAACACGAGCCGGCCCGAACCTAGGCGGATCACTGTGACATTCCGCCCATGCTGCGTGCCCAGCACGGAGAGCGGATACTGCAGGAGCCACAGGTTTTCGGCGATCTGTTTCATGCAGGAAAAGAGCAGGAGCGGAGGCTTTGGCACACGGCCGGCGCCGCACGCGCCGGTTACGGTCTCTGGACACTTCGGATGGAGCGCCGCAGGTGGCTCCATTACGCGAAGGTTATTTACGAATCCAGCGGGTGCCCAGGGCG
>DASWXG010000761.1:0-2252 GCA_036405615.1 Prosthecobacter sp.
CACCACGGTCTTGGCAGTCTGTCCAGGCTGGAAGCGCAGCGGCAGTTCGGTTTGGATGTTATAATCCCCATTGGTGCCGACCCCTGCATTTGTGGCTTTTCCGCCCAAAACGAGGGGAACGGTGATGACCTCCTGGGCAGCTGCCGAAAGCTCCACCGTGAGGGTCTGGCTTACGGTGGAGGATTCCTCCATGGTAGTGGCGTCACTGGTGAAGCTGATCGTCGCAAAGCCCGCCGCGCCGGGATCTGCAATAGCCACCGTAGTCACGGCCCGTTCACCCAGGGAGACACCGCCCAAGGGCACACCCAGCTGAATGTCGAAATACTCGGTCTCCTCCGCCTCGCTGTCCGCGACGGCCTGAATGACAAAGGTCTTTGGAGCCATGTCTCCGGCAGCCCATGTGAGCCTGCCGCTGACCGGGCTGTGATCTGCCGCGCTGGCGGAACCTGGCCGTACATCATAGCTCACCGAAACCTCGCCTAGACTTCCTCCGCTGCGGCGCACTTCCACAACCGCCTGGCCACCTTCATTCACCGCCACGGAACCGCTGCTGAACTCCACCGTGCCGGACCGGCCCAGCTGGCCGCTGAAAACACGTCGAAGCGTGGTGTCACCCGTCCCCGGGGCATCCACCGCAACCAGGATCTTAGCATCCTGCTGCATGCGGGTCTGGTAAACGATATTGGGACTTCCGCCAGGGTAGCTCAGCGGCAGCTGGATGTCGAAATTGGTGTCCAGGGCACCTGAAGCCAGCAGGCGGCCCACATAGGAGCGCAAGCTGCCGCCCAGCACCGTAAAGTCACCTGCCACCAGAATGCGGCCATCCCCCTGCACTTCCAGGCTTCTGACCAAGGCGTTGGCTCCGTCCGTGCCGAGAGCGCTCTGGAAGGCTGCGTCAAGTGAACCGTTGGAATTCAGACGGGCAATTCGCGGTGCCGCCCCCCCCTGAAATCCGGTAAAGGAACCGCCCACCAGCACCTTGCCATCATACTGAAGGGCGAGGGTCATGACGCGCTGCGGGCTGCCTGTGTCCCCCAAAAGATGCGCACCCGCGCCAATGTCAAAGCTGCTGTCCACGGTGCCATCTGCGTTCAGACGCAAAACGCCGCTGCTGAGGCCGGAAAACAGCTCGCCAGACGCAGCGGTATGGATGAGGCCGCCAACCAGAATTTTCCCGTCCGGCTGGAGGACGATGGACTGCACCTGCATGGTGGAAACAGGCAGCGGCACCGCCATGAAAGACTCGTCCAGCGCACCATCCGGCATCAGGCGCGCGAGTCCCCGGCGGGGTGTGCCGTCGAAAGAGAGAAAGTCTCCCCCGACCAAAATGCATCCATTCGGCTGGACTGCGATAGCACGCACGGTGCTGTCAGCCCCGGCCCCCGGGTCGAAACTTGTATCAATGCCACCATCATTCTCCAGACGGCCGACACGGTTGATGAGCACGGATCGCAGAGATGTGAAGCTGCCGCCCACCAGAAACTTGCCGTCGGGCTGCCTGGCCATGGCCAGGACCGGCAGCGGAAACGCCCCGTTCAAACGGTTAAACGAGGTGTCTGTCTGCCCCTGGGAGCCGACACGGCCGATGCCGTTCACAGTGGCTGAGCCAAGCTGGAAAGTGCCACCTCCAAAAGCGATGCTGCCATCCGGCTCCACCGCCAAGCTGCGCACACCGCCGCTGTTGAGGAAAGTGTCATGGACAAACGTGGCGTCAGACATCCCCGGCTCGCGGATGTTGACCGTTACCGGGCTGCCAGCCACGCTCATGCTCACTCCCTGCTCCAGGGTGATGTTCACCTTGAAGTTCTCCGCAAGTTCCCGCGTCGCGTTGGCGATGATCGGAATGCTTACAGACTTGGGCGAGATGTCCGTTCCATCCCAGCGGACGGTGGTGGACACCGTGGTATAATCAGACGGCGCCACGGCGGTGCCGTCCTGGGTGGCAACCCGCACGATAGTCGTCTCGTTAGGTTCTCCAGAACGCGCCAGCTGGATGGTCAGGGAACCTGCAGCCTCATCCACATCATACACTGTTTGCAGCGGATAAACCCGGTTGGCCTGGGTGACGCGGATGTCCAGATATTCATCCAAACCGGAGCCGCCTGCCGCCTCAACCCGCATGACAATGCCTGCGGCATCATCACGCAGCGTGGAACCAACGTTCAAGGAGGCATCGAAAGCATTGGAGCCTGGAGTGCTGGCATCAATCAGCTGGCTGTAGTTGTTGCTGTTGAATCCCCAGATGACGTACG
>DASWXG010000762.1:0-8468 GCA_036405615.1 Prosthecobacter sp.
ATCCATTTCCAGTAAACTGGCACCACGCCCCAAACCCCGAAGGCCATGACCGCGCTTAACACGGCGGAGGCAGGGGGGCGGTTCATGATCGGCTTATCCTACTAAGCACAAGATGACGGCGGACACAAAATGAGATAATCAGTCTTGGTCTGCGCCCATGTCGCCATTCATCCAAAGATTGATCAGAGAGCTATCTACCCACCCGCCGCAGATAGACCTTAACAACGTTTTTCTGGCTGCTCGCGAAGCCCTGTTAAAGTTTGGCGGAACCGACGAATATGATCCGTATCCGCAAGCTGAGTGGAGGAAGGAATTGGATCAAACAGATCTTTCAGCTCAGGAAATCAAGCTGCTAATCCGCCATCTAAAATTGTTTGTCAGGCAACACCCGGCGCACACCATGGTGGGGACAGCTATCTGGGCTCTTACAGCCACAAACAGCAAAGCCGAAGCACATTTCTTTCGAGATCAAATATCTGTTCATGCGAAGTCTCGAAACTCTCATGCAGTCGATCAGGCGGACTATGGTCTTTTGCGCCTTGGGCTGGACCACATCCGTTGGAATTCGAACCAATGGATAGAACCCTGGACGAACCTCCTGCCTGAGTCCTATTGGATTGCGGTTAGCAACTACCTCCGCAGATCACGCCGGCAAAGAATACGGTTCGCTCCAGGACGCCATTGACCGCCCACGCCGCCCCTCTAGCATCGCCGCTTCATGCCTCAGCCTGCCCGCCGTCTCGAAGTTTTCACTGAATCCGTCATCCGGGAGATGACCCGTCTTTCAAACCGCCATGGTTCCATCAATCTGGCGCAGGGATTCCCAGACTTCGAACCTCCGGCGGAGTTGATCGACGCCCTGGCCACGGCGATCCGGGGGCCGCATCACCAGTATGCCGTCACCTGGGGTGCACCCAGGTTCCGCCAGGCCCTGGCGCGAAAACATTCCCAGTCCACCGGCCTGGACCTGGATGCCGACCGCCATCTGGTGGTCACCTGCGGCAGCACGGAGGCCATGATGGTCGCCATGATGACGGCCTGCGACCCGGGCGACAAGGTCATCATTTTCTCACCCTTTTATGAAAACTATGCCGCCGATGCCATCCTGTCCGGCGCCATCCCGGTTCACATCACCCTGCACGCGCCTACCTTTGAGTTTGACCGCGAAGAACTGAAGCGCGCCTTTGCCGACGGGGCCAAGGCCATTGTGATCTGCAACCCTTCCAACCCCTGCGGCAAAGTTTTCACCCGGGAGGAACTGCTGTTCATCGCCGGTCTGGCCGAAGAGCACGACGCCTTTGTGCTCATGGACGAGGTGTATGAACACATCGTCTATGCACCGCATCAGCACACCTACTTTGCCACTCTGCCCGGTATGTGGGAGCGGACGCTGAGCTGCGGTTCGCTGTCCAAAACCTACTCCATCACCGGCTGGCGTCTGGGCCACGTCATCGCTCCCGAGAACCTGATTTCGCGGGCCAAAAAGGTGCATGACTTCCTCACTGTGGGGGCGGCTGCCCCGCTGCAGGAGGCCGCCGTGACAGCTCTGGAGTTTCCGGCCAGTTACTATGCCGATCTGCAGAAGGACTATGACGCCAAGCGGGATTTGTTCCTCGGGTTCATGCGCCAGACCGGTCTGCCGTTTACCGAACCGGAAGGGGCCTATTACACCCTCTTGGACATCAGTTCCTTCGGCTTCGCGACGGACACCGAGGCAGCCGCCTGGATGACCCAGGAGGTGGGTGTCACTGGCGTTCCCGGGTCCAGCTTCTACCGCCACCCGGAACACCGCTTCATCCGTTTCCACTTCGCCAAACGCGAGGAGACCCTGCGGGCAGCCGGGGAAAAACTGGTGGCCGGACTGAAGCGTGGAAGGTAAACGCGCCGAGGGGCGTATCCGCCTGCATGCCCAAGACCATCCTCGCCATCGGTGCCCACTATGATGACTGCCCTTTTGGCCTCTGTGGCACACTGCTCAAAGCCGTGCAGCAGCACCAGCGGGTGGTCATCCTCAGCCTCATCGGCGACTACACCAACTGGCCACCGGTCAAAGGCCGCGAAGAAGCCCTGAAACAAAAGACTGTGGAGATGGCGCGGGAACGGGGCATGGAAATGCGTTTCCTCAACTACAGCTCCATGGGGTATGAGGCGACACTGGAGGCTAAACGTGCCGTCGCCAAGGTGGTGGCGGAAGTCCGGCCCGACACCGCCTTCATGCTCTGGCCGAAGGACCGGCACCCGGACCACGAAGCCGCCTCGGCCATCAGCCATGCCGCCCTGTTTCAACCCGCGCGCCTGCTGGGTGACGACAATGCACGCAGCCCCTCGCAAGTGTTTTGGTATGACAACGGCCCTGGGCACACCATCGACTTCATACCAGACACCTATGTGGATGTCAGCAGTGTGTGGCCTGCGGCCATCGAATGGTTAGGCGGCTTGATGGCGTTTGTGCGCAACCGTCCGCTGGATGTGCAGAAAGACGCCGCAGTGGAAACCAAAACGGTCCTCGCCCGCTACCGGGGCATGGCCAGCGGAGTCCAGTATGCCGAGGCCTTGCGAACCGTGCGCCCGATCGCCCGGGACTGGGTGGTGTGAACACGGATGTCTGCTTAAAACACCGCCCCGTTTCCGGCAAAGCCAGAAGCTCCCGCTCCTTGGCTCTCAGCTTCCTGCCAGTCGCGGCCAGTGGCCTCACGGGCGAAATCCCACGTCCGTCCCGGTTCAAAGGCATTTCCGTTCCAGGTCCAGGCGCAGACCTGCATGCGCCGCGCATCTCCATCGATGACATGGAATCCGTTAGGCTCGCCTTTCAGGCGGTGTGAGGTGGCCGTGGAAACCGCAGAGAGGACACAGCTCCTGGCCGCATGCCCGCCGCTGAGAGGCAGCGTCCGGGCATAGCTGATGTGAAAATGCCCGGCCAAGACGAGGTCTATCCCGGCCAGGTTGACGGACTGGGAAAACTCCCGCTGACGGCCGATCAGGTGCCGGCGTGTCCCATGAGGCGGAGCAGCGGGAGGATGATGCACCACCAGCACCCGCAAGGCATTGGCATCCGCCTCCTGCCCCAGGGCCACCATCCGGGCCATCTGGTGATGGGAAAGGCGACCGCGCGACCAGTCCAGGTGCCAGCCCGCGATGCGTGCTGAATTCGTACCGATGACAAAAAGCCCGGGCTTGTCCCACACAGGTTCCAGATCTTCATGCACCAGCTTCCGAAAATGCCGCCAGGGTCTCCGGAAACGGTTCCACACCGACCACCAGCGGGGAACATCGTGATTGCCCGGCACCACCAGTTGTTGCAGCGGGATGGAGTCCAGGAACGCGCGAGCTTGCATGAACTCATGCCGCCGTCCACGCTGGGTCAGATCTCCGCTCACCACCAGCAGTTCCGGGCTGGCTTTCAGCACTGCCTCGCGCAAGGCGGGCGGCAACACCGGATCTACAGCTCCAAAATGAAGGTCGGAAAGATGAACTAGACGCATGGTGTCAGGCGTTACGGATGGCCTTCAGATTCGCTTTCAGGACCTGCAGCGGCCTCCTCTGCCAGGCGCGGAGCGATCACCCACAGCGCCTTGGGCACGATGCGCACCCGCAATGGCACAGGAAGTTTTTCCAGCTCCCCGTCCATCATCACCGGAATCCGGCGTTTGCGGGTGACACGGATCTCCAGGTCGGTCGCGTGCATCATGGCGATTTCGCGGTCCTGCTTCCATCGCCCCAGCACCCAGGCAATGAGCGAACGCAGGAGGCCGAAGCGTGTCTGGTGCTTGGACACATAAACAGTGAAGTAACCTGCATCCAGACTGCGCCGGCGCGGAATGATGCCGAACATGTCTTCGTAATCATTGTTAGCCAGCAGGGCAATCCGTGTGTGATGCCGCTCCACCCGTTCACCTTCTTGAAGCGCCAGATGCAGATGAGGAAAAGTGGCCGCGCTGCGCAGCGCATCCCATAAGGTCCGGAACGATTTCACGATCCAGCTGCCGTGATACTCGGGTCTGCCCATGACCAGCGCCGGATAAAAACCCAGCACGACCACACACATGTAGAGCCGTCCCGCGACATCCAGCAGATCCATTTGCCCCGCAGGCGCGTCAATCAAAGCCAGAGCCGCTTCTTTCAAATCCAAAGGCATGCCCACATCCCGAGCGGCCAGGTTAAAAGTCCCCAACGGCAGAATGCCCAAGGGCTTTTCGTGTCCGGCAAACAGATGAGCGGCAGAGGCGACCGTGCCATCTCCGCCACCGACAATGACCGCATCGGCCTGGCCGTCCCGGGCTGCAGCCAGTGCCTCCTGCACTTCTTCCCCGTTGACCAGCCGGATCTCCACGGCACAGCCTGCCTCCTCAAAGGTGCTTCTCAGCTCTTCCTCGACAGTCTCGGGCCCCAGCGTGCGCAGGGTGCCGGATTCACGATTCAGGATGACACAAAAGTTGCGTCTGGGGGTGGAGTTCACAAGGGAACATACGCATACGCTCAGAAATCTGAGCGTAACGCTGCCTCAAATGCCCCGTCTGATAAGACCTTAGCGGCTCAGTTCCAGCATGCGCAAGATGGGCTTCTCCGCCCGGACGCGAATGTCCTCCGGCATGTCCACCTGCGGGCTGAGATCCCGCAGGGAATCATGCAGCTTTTGCAGAGTGTTGAGCTTCATGTAGCGACAATCCGCACAAGCACAGTGGCCGGTGGGCCCCGGGATAAACCGCTTGCCCGGCACTTCCCGCTCCAGGCGGTGCAGCATGCCGCTCTCTGTCACAATGATGAAGGTGCTGGCCTTGCTGTCCCGGCAGTAGTGCACCATTTTTTCCGTGGAGCACACTTCATCCGCAAGCACGCGGACGGCATACGTACATTCCGGGTGGGCGACCACCTCCGCATCCGGGTACTGATCCTTGATGCCCTGCACGCTGTCGCGGGTGAACTCCACGTGCACATAGCAGGAGCCCTTCCAGAGATCCATCTTCCGGCCCGTCTGTTCCATCACCCAGCTTCCCAGGTTCTGGTCAGGCACGAACAGGATGGGCCGGTCCTGGGGCGCGGCATTGACGATCTTGACCGCATTTCCGCTGGTGCAGATGCAATCGCTGAGCGCCTTCACATGGGCACTGCAGTTGATGTAGGCGATGACGTAGTAATTCTTGTCGGCATTGGCTTTCAAGAAGGCCTCGAGCTGGGGGCCCGGACAGCTCTGTTCCAGCGAGCATCCGGCATTGGCATCCGGCAGGATCACCGTTTTCGTGGGGTTCACGATCTTGGCTGTCTCGGCCATGAAATGCACCCCGCAGAAAGCGATCACATCCGCATCCGTCTCTTTGGCATGGTAGGCCAGCCCCAGGGAATCCCCCACAAAGTCACCGATCTCCTGGATCTCTTTGGACTGATAATTGTGGACAAGAATGACAGCATTCCTCTCCTTTTTCAGGCGGAGGATTTCAGAAACCAGGGTGGGGGTGGCGACAGCGACCATGCTCATGATATAGCCGACCCTGCCCCGGTCTCAACCAAGAAACGGTCTCATCAAAGGGTAAAGCCCCCTCTCGCGCAAAGGGGCATTGCGCCACGTTTTCAGCATTTCTTGCTATCTTCCCGCCACCTCCGTGCAGTCTGCATGAATACGACGAAAAAACTTGGCGTTCAAAGGTCCAAGCTTGCCTTTCCAGCCGAATTTTGACACGAAGACAAGCACCATGAGTGTAGTTCCCTCCACGCCCCTCACCTTCTTCAGCATGAAGGATGGTCATGTTGAAAGTACCACCGGCCAGGAGTTGGTGGATGCTTACGCTGCGGATTTTCAGGGCCTCCGCCACTTTGGCTCAAAGATAGGAGACACCCTGAATCTCGGCGAAGCCTGGACGGGGACTCTCCAGGAAGAGGATCTTACCGTCACTTATGCCTATGCCGGGGAAGCCACTGGCCCCAAAGACGAAGGCCATGGAGCGCTGATCGGCAAAAAAGCGCTACTGTTTGACATTCTCACCCAGGCCACCGCCGCATCGGAAGCATAACACAGACCCATGCCTGCGCTCATCACCCCTTCCCTTCGTTCCTCCCTGGAGCGGATCAAGCACGCCGGTTCCATCAACGGCCTTCTGCTCGGCTGGAAACGCCAGATCTTGCTGAACCTGCTGCCCTTCGAAGAATACCGCTCTGAAAGACTTCTGCAGACCACCCAGGACGCCCGCAACCACTTCGGCAGCGGGGGAGACCGCGATATCCAGACCTTCTGGTTCGGTTATGACATCTGCCATGTGCTCGTCTGCTTCAAAGGCGACTGCACGCTGGTCATCCTGCACGCCCGTGCGGAAGAGGGAGATTTCATCCGCAGCATCGCCGAGACCTTTCTCGAAGACAGCCAGCTGCTGATTGATGCCCTGCTGAACCCCAGCCCGGAAGCAGGTGCCGAAACCCAGCCGCTGACACCGGACGGTGAGATGCCCAGTTTCAGCGACAGCCATACGAACTTCATCAGCCGCGTGGCCTGAGCGGAGTTTCAGCCTTGGCGAACCAGGGAAAAAGGGCCCTCAGGCTCCCGTTGCCGCGGGGATTGCCCCCGCTGGCATCAGGAAACCACGCTCATCCATCACCACTCCAGAGATCACGGCCGGGCCAGGATTCTTCGGAGTCAGGGGGGAAATTTCCAGCCCGCTGCCACCTGACTTCACTGCATAGCCGGGCAGAAGACGGCCAAAAGAGCCTGCCTGGATGCCTAGCTGGTTGCCACGTTCCGTGTCCGGCATTTCCGGGTCCGGAACGGAAACCGAAATCAGCGCCCCTGTTTCAGGATGCAGCAATCCGCGGTAGAGGCTGGCATCCTCAGGAACAGCCGCCACGCGCTCAGCCCAAAGCATAACGTATTTGCCCACACGCCCCCACTGAGGCACGTGAGGCATCTTTTCCACCACGGTTGCGTCACCCACGACAATGACACTTTTATCTGCGGCCTTGGCCACCGATGCGGCATCCGTCATCACGGTGATTCCACCCTTCAAGTCCGCGTAGGCCAGCAAGGTCTGATGGATGATCCCGCCCTCGGGCGCAAGGCACAGCAGCGTATCTCCTCTACGAGCCCACTCAGCCTCCATAAGGCGCAAGGCGTTGGCCAGGATCTGCAACTTTTCCGGAGCCATCTCCGCCTGCAATTCACGACGGTTCATCAGCGCCTCGGCACTCAGGGCCAGCATCTGCCCCCGCACCGCCTCGGCGGTGGCTTCTTTGGCCGGGATCGGGTGCCCAAAATAAACGGTGATCGGGTAGCGCAGCTTCTTCGGCCATTTCTTGAAGAACAGGCCGCCCTCGAAGGAAAAGATGCTGCCGTACAGTCCGTCCATGTACACAGGAACCACCTGGGCATCTCCCTGGCGGGCCATGAGTTCGTAACCTTTGCGCAGGTCGTTCACCATGCCATGACGGGTGATCTGGCCTTCAGGGAACAGGCACACGATACGCCCTTCTTTCAAGGCCGCCGCCACCGTACGGACAGCATCCTTCGCGCGTGTGGGCGAGATCGGAACCGTGCCGCAAATCTTCACAAACCAGGTCATCGCAGGGATGTTGTAAAGGGCATCCCACATGACAAACCTCACCTGCCGGACACAGGAGGCCCCCACGATGAAGGCGTCCACATAACTCACATGGTTAGGCAGCAGCATGGTTCCGCCGCCCTTCGGCACGCGCTCATGATGCACCGACTTCACCTTGTAAATGCTCTTCACAATGGCCAGCGCCACGAAACGCAGGAGGTAGTGGGGCAGCAGGCGGACGATGTAAACCGTGGCCACCAGCATCAGGACGCCCAGCAGGAAGAACTGCATTTGGAAAGAAAGGCCCAGGGCTTTCAAACCAGCCAGCACCGCCACAGCACCCACACCCGCCACGCTGTCCAGCAGGTTCATGGAGGCAAGTACCCTGCCCCGCTTTTCAGGATCCGCCGTGTCCTGGATGAAGGTCTGGATAGGCACCATGTAACAGCCGCCCATGAAACCGATGACACCCAGCACAAGATGGAAGGATTCCGAGGAAACCGGAGTCAGCCCCGCCCAAAACAGGGTTCCCGCCAATCCCAGGGCCCCCAGGGGAATGATGCCCAGTTGCACCCCCCGGCGGTTCACCCAGGAAATGAACAGGCTGCCCACCACGGTGCCGATGCCCACCATCAGCGTCATCTTGGAAGACTCTGTGGCTGCGCCGCCCAGGCTTTTGTCCGGGTGCAAGGCCACGCCGATGTCCACGAACATGGCAGCCACCATGCTGGCGACAAACCAGTAGGTGGAGTTGCCAAAAAACGCCCGCCGCATGGGGGGCAGAGAGATGCTTTCTTTCAGATGCGTGAAGTGCTCCCACCACAGCGCATGGTGATACTTCACATGCGGGTGAGCAGGGGTCTTCTGGATGTAAAAACCTGCCACCATGGCCACCATCGCCACCCCAAAGAGCCACCAGATGGGTTCGGCCGCTGCCCACCAGGCATC
>DASWXG010000763.1:0-1546 GCA_036405615.1 Prosthecobacter sp.
GGACCAAACTCTACCACGCCGTAGCACCCAGGGTTGTTGACGTGATAGGCAAAAATGGAAGCTCCTCCGCGAAACTCAGCCAGCGCGCGCGGCAGCGCGTCACCGCCAAAGAAAAGATTGTCGCCCAAGATCAGCGTCACCGGGCCACTGCCGATGAAATCTGCCCCAATCAGCAGCGCCTGGGCAATGCCCTCCGGCCGCGCTTGCTCCCGGTATTCCAGGCGTATGCCCCACTGGCTGCCATCTCCCAGCAGATGCCGGAAAAGGGGAATATCCTCGGGGGCGGCGATGAGGCAGATTTCGCGAATGCCTCCCGCCATCAGCACCGTCAGCGGGTAGTACACCATCGGCTTGTCATACACCGGCTGCAGCTGTTTGTTCACCACGCGGGTTAGCGGATACAGCCGCGTCCCCGCACCACCGGCCAGCAGGATGCCCTTCATGCTCGGCCTAGCCCTCCCTCACTTAGGCCGTTTACGGCCAAGCTGCCGCCCCTGGTCGCCACCGCATGGGGCACCATTGAACATGCAGCTTGGGGTTCTTCAGGCCTCATCAAGAACGAGGTAGGAAGGCGACTCTACCATGCACGCCCCTGGCGCAAAAGATAAACTCCCCCTCCCTGGCTGGCTGCCAGCCAGGCCTTCCAGTTCATACGCTGCTGCCATGCCGATGCATCCTTTATCGTTGAGGCATCAGCATCTTTTTGAATGAAGCAGCGGTCACCGTGCTCTATTCATGGGTTGTGACCGCCTACCGTCTCGCCAGCCTCTTTTTGACCGCCCTCGCTTCCTCTGCGCTGACTTTCCCTGCTGCCCGTGCCCAGGACCCGTCACCGGCTGAGAAACTGACGCATGAAGGCAGCCTGGGGTTGAAGTTCGTGGCCGTGCCCGGCACTCCGGTGCTCTTCGCCACCCATGAGACGCGCGTTTCCGACTGGCAGGCCTTTCTCCAGGCCAGCGGTCACGAGTTCACCTACAAGCCTCATTTTGAGCAGGGGCCGGACCACCCTGCCGTAGGCATCACCCTCGCAGATGCCCGTGCCTTTTGCCTCTGGCTGACCGAAAAAGACCGCGCTGAGGGCAAACTGAACACTGCCCAGAGCTACCGCCTGCCTACCCGTGCTGACTGGGATGCCGCCATCGGCCTGCTGCGGACTCGCAAACCCGACCTCACGGTGGAGGAAAAAGTGGGAGATGAACGCACCTTTCCCTGGGGTATGGACTGGCCACCGCCAGCCAAGGCCGGTAACTTCG
Source organism: Prosthecobacter sp. (assembly GCA_036405615.1). Lineage (GTDB taxonomy): Bacteria > Verrucomicrobiota > Verrucomicrobiia > Verrucomicrobiales > Verrucomicrobiaceae > Prosthecobacter. The sequence continues at coordinate 1,254 of DASWXG010000763.1, forward strand.
CCGAAGACGAGATCCCCGGTTACCAGGACAGCTTTCCCTTCACCGCGCCCGTGGGCCAGTTCACCTCCAGCACCGAAGGTTTGTACGACCTTGCGGGCAATGTCTGGGAGTGGAACTGGGACCCCGAGATCAGGGCCGAACAGGTGGGCGTCCTCCGCGGCGGTTCCTGGGCCTACTTTCGCCCGGAGACCCTGCGCTCCTCCTACTTTTACACTGTGCCGGTGGACATGCGCATGCCCACCATCGGCTTCCGCTGCGTCTTTGAGGACAAACAACGCACCGCCACCCTGCTC
>DASWXG010000764.1:0-3036 GCA_036405615.1 Prosthecobacter sp.
AGCGGACCTGCCCCAGATCACTGGCCACACCGTCCACAATCTCCGCCAGCCATAGGGGCGGGAACCCATACTTGCGCGGGAGCAAGATCACCTCGTCCAGAACAGCGTTTCCTGACGGCTGGCTTTCCAGCACACAATGCCTCCAGTGCGCGAGTTCCTGTTCTTTTTTCTCAGCAGGACTGTCCGGATCATCAGCAATGTCATCCACCACCCGGCAGAAGGCATAAAAGGTGGTCATGTCACGCCGGCGTTCCTCAGGCAGGCAGGCCAGGGCAAGCGCCAGATTGGACTTGGCCTTCTTGGCGATTTCAGCGGAGGAAAGGGCAGGATCGGTCATGGCATGTCGGATCGCCCGCCTTCCGGGGAGGCGGCAGCTTTAAAACCATGACGGAGAACGGTGAGCACAAAGGTTAGAAAGAGCCAACTGCGCACTGTGGCAAGCACCAATGCAGACAAGATGCGAAACAGGGCGCTGAGCGTGACATTCCCGTCAGCCCAGTTTTGCAGGTTGCCCATGGCAAACTGCACCAGGAGGAGCAACGCCGTACCCGTCAGGAAAAGGCCGAGAAGAGAACCCGCGCAGTTCAGCAAAACGCGAACTGCCGCTTCCGCCTGCAGGCGCCAGTTGCAACGCAAACGCGCGGCCACGACCGGGATGCTGGCAAACAGCAGTCCAGCCTCCACCAGCAGCCATTTTGCCCAGCCAGCGTGGCCTTCCGCCAGAGAGTGCCAGGCCAGCAGCCACAGAAGATCCAGCCCGGCCAGCGCCATGACACCAGGCCAGCGTACCAGCAACTGCTCAAAGGCCAGCCCTGCATCGTCTTCATCCTCAGGTTTTTCCGGTTCATCCCAGCCGATGACCAAGCGGATCATAAAAATCTGCGAAGCGGCCAGCGCCAGGCTTTGAGACAGCCAGCGCAGCATGAGGCGCACCGTCTCCAGGCCCTCCGGCACAGGTTTCAGCAAAGCCACCGCCTCCAGGCCCAGCCACAGCCATCCCAGCACAGCAACCAGGGCCAGCCAGCGCCATGCCGAGGACAGGCGGCGTTTGGAAACATAGCGGTAGGGAAACCGTTTCACACGCCAGAACAGCAGGCTCAGCCAGAAAGGCACGGCCAGAGCCAACGGCCACGGGGGAGCCAGCGCATGCAGAAGCTGAACATCAGCCAGCGCAGCCTGTGGCACCCGGGCAAGCATCTGCCCGGTCAACGTTTGTCCTGCATCTTCCAGCCCGAATTCGGGCCCTTCATGAAATGATGTTGAAAAGAGCTGCAAGGCCGCGAGCAAGGGCACCAGCCACTTCAAAGAGAGCAGCATGTCCCAGCCATCGGAAAGCTGGCTGCGGAGAGGATGCCAGCGCAGGTGAAAAAACAGACCGGCGCAAAGCCCCGCCAGAGCCAGGAAGGTCTGGAACCAAAGGGTCTGTCCGAGGTCGCTCATGAAGGAAAGCAGCCCTTCATTGCCTGCAAACCGGGCCCCTGCCAACCTGCCTTTCAAGAACCGTGCCAAAAGCCACTTGCACACAGCTTCTCACAGGCTGTTCACAACTTATACACCGGTTGTTCAGAGATCCTTGTTCGTTCCTGCGCTGTTTTTTTGATATCCAGTTTTTTGAAAGCTAAAAACTTTAAAATTTAGAACAAGATTTGCTTGTGAACGGTGTCAATTTCGACATACACAGAGGCAGATTCTAAAAACAAATGACGGCGCTGAATTCCCCCCCGAATCAGCGCCGCCTTTGTCCTCCCGAATCAGCCTTCCCGACCCGCATCAACATCACACTATGGAGACCGCTCATGAAGACATCCTCCCCCCATTCTCCGTCTCCCCTGAAGCTGGCAGTGAAGGAACCCCTTCATTGCATCTAGAACCTTCAGCATGGTACCAGATCTGCGTCATCCTTCTCCGGAAGCTTGGCCTGGACAACTTTCAGCGCTGTTTCTCGGGTACGTCCGCACGTGTGGCCGATGGCTGCCGCGTGATCGTCAATGTGCCAAACCCGATTCATCAGCTCTGGATTGAGAGCAACTTCTCCGGCACCCTTGCTGATGCCGCTGCCGAAGTGCTGGGCACCGCCGCCCGTATTGAGTTCAGCGTGGCCAATGAAGCGCAGCCGGTGTTCCCGGGGGCAGCTCTTCAGCAGCCTCAGCCGGAACTCAAGGCCGCACGTGTCCGCCACCATGACGAGCGCCCTTTGGCAAGCCCGCATGTGACGGCTGACACCAGCCCGATCCGCTCCTTTGCCGATGCCGGGCTGAATGCGAAGTTCAACTTCGACAGTTTCGTCGTGGGGTCCAACTGCAGCTACTCCGCCGCCGTGGCGCGCGCTGTGGCTGAAAAGCCGGGCCGCATCTACAACCCGCTGTTCTTCTACGGGGCCACCGGGCTGGGCAAGACCCACCTCATGCAGGCCATCGGCCAGGAGGTGTTGCTGCGCAAAAAGAAGGCCGTGGTGCGCTACGTGACCTCTGAGCAGTTCACGAATGAATTTGTGGAGGCGATCAAAAAGCAGAGCTTCACCCAGTTCCGCCAGAAATACCGCAAGGTGGACGTGCTGCTCATTGATGACGTGCACTTCTTTGAAGGCAAAGACAGCACGCAGGAGGAGTTCTTCCACACCTTCAACGAACTGTTCAACAACGCCAAGCAGATCGTCCTCGCCAGCGACCGTCCGCCAAGTGAGATCAAGAACCTGGAAAGCCGTCTGGTCTCCCGCTTTGAATGGGGCCTCACCACCCAGATCCAGACACCGGACTTCGAGACCCGTGTGGCGATCCTGCGCCGCAAGATGAGCGACTTCAATGTCTCCCTAGAACCCTGGATCCTGGAGTTCATCGCCCAGCGCGTGCGCACCAACGTGCGCAAGCTGGAAGGTGCCCTCATGCGGGTGGCCGCCCATGTGTCCCTGGAAGGTGCGATGGGCAGCGAGTCCGCCCTGGCAGCCTTCCTTCATGACGTGATTGATGAGGAGCCCACCAAGTCCATCACGGTGGACCGGGTGCAGCGCGCTGTGGCCAACCAGTATGACCTGCGTGT